>JAKLHG010000099.1 GCA_022710255.1 Candidatus Hydrogenedentota bacterium | reverse complement strand
AGCCCACTTTGGCAGCACCGGTTTCGACAGAAGCCTTTTCTCCTTTAATTACCTGGAATATGAAGGCGACATGAACATGATGAAAGGCGGCATTGTGTTCGCCGATAAGATAACCACAGTCAGCCCCAGGTATGCCCGTGAGATTCAGACTGTCGAATACGGGGCGGGACTGCATGGCGTGCTGGCTTTGCGGCAGGCCGACTTGTCAGGCATTCTCAACGGTGTGGACTATGCGGTGTGGCACCCTTCAACGGATGCGCGCATCGCCGCCCGATATGACCGGACGGACCTTTCAGGTAAGGCCGTTTGCAAGCGGGCGCTGCAGAACCTCTTCGGCCTGCCCCCGCGCGATGTTCCCCTGTTTGGCATTGTAAGCCGCCTCTATCCCGAAAAAGGCATGGACCTTGTCGTCGACACCCTCCCCTCGCTGATGCGACACGAGATGCAGCTGGTGGTTCTCGGTACGGGACATCCGGATATCGAGGCAAGGATCCGCGCTGCGGCACAGGCCCATCCGGACCGGGTCGGCGCCTTCCTCGGCTTTGACGCGGGTCGCGCCCATGCCGTCTATGCGGGATCTGATTTCTTCCTGATGCCGTCCCGCTTTGAACCCTGCGGACTCGGCCAACTGTATGCCATGACTTACGGTACGATACCGCTTGTGCGCCGCACGGGCGGCCTCGCTGACACGGTCCTCCCCTACCGTCCACACGGGAACTCGGGCATGTCGGCAACAGGCTTCTCCTTTGTTCCCCAGACCGCCCAGGCCCTCACCCGGTGCATCTGCAGTGCACTGGAACTCTACCAGGATGCACCCCGGATGCGGCGGGTGCGTGATAACGCCATGGCCCGTGATTATTCCTGGGACCGATCCTCCGCCGCATATGTCGCCCTTTATAAAAGCATCTTGAACCGGGAGGCGGCGGATGGATAGCCTGACCTGCGTAACCCGGCGGATGGAAGAGACCGAAGCCCTGGGAACCCGGCTGGCCGCCTTATTGGTTCCCGGCACGGTAATCGCCCTTCACGGTGATTTGGCGACAGGCAAGACCTGCCTGACGCGGGGTATGGCCCGCCATTTCACGGGGAATGCGACCGTCCACAGCCCGACGTTCACCCTGGTCAACGAATACGGCCATGACCGCATCCTGTATCACCTGGACCTGTACCGCCTGCGCAGCGCGGAGGAATTACTGACCCTGGGTTACGAAGATATCATTGAGACCGAGGGCATATGCGTCATTGAATGGGCGGACCGGGCTGCGGGCTTTCTTCCGGACCGGCGGATTGACGTGTTTCTGGAACACGGCGGCGGCGACACGCGCCTGCTGCGTTTTGAAAATCATTGCCTTGACAATGAACGCTGGGCGGCCTTCGTGCGGGAAATCCGCCGCATGGGATTGAAGTAAACCGGCGTCGCGTCAGCGCGCTTTTTCAAAGGCTTCAAACCCATCCACATAGGCGGTCTTGACGGCGCCAGCGTTTCGCTCCAGCGTCTTCACCGTTTCCGCCTCGGTAATCGCGCCGAATTCAAGATGGAATTCGCGGCGTTCCCCGGCCTTTAACTGATTGAGCAGGCCCAGTTCCTCTTCCCGCTCCCGGCCTTCCACCGTGCATAGGGTCGGTTCAAACCCGCACACATAATCCTGTTCGCCCATTTGTTTCCATTGCACGAAACGGGGCAGTTCTTTTTTAAAAAAAGAAACGTAGACACCGAACCCATTTTTCGGAAATCCATCATTCACCATGGCCACGGTAACCCGTCCGCGCCGGTCGGGCCGCAGGTCATGGTAATAGCATTTCTCCCGGTAATTATGGGTGGGCGCGTCCATGAGATGCCACCGTTCCATGCCGTCCCGCGCTTCCGCGTCCCGGGCGGCCACCAGCGCGCTGGGCGCGATGATACGCGAGCCCTCGTCCACCGCCGGCCAGCCGATGTTGCAGTGATACAACAGCATCAACCCCGTCCGCTTGAATCCCTCGTTTACCACCACGTCATGAATCTGAAAAGAGGAGGCACCCAGCACCGTGCTGACTGTGCGGGTTAGCGTCAGGTTCTCGCCGAAGACCGAGGTCTCGCGCATCGTTCCGGTAATACGCATCACGTACGCCTCGCCTTCCCACGCCTGGGATACCTGCAGATTCTTTGCGGGCGTATTGCTGATACGCCCGTGGAGGCCCTGCCCTTGGAAAGCGCTGTCGGGGCCGGGCCCGCCGACCCGGGTAAGCCCGCAGGTGGTCATGAGCCCGCCAAAATAGCTGCGCAGCCAGCGGAATCCCTCGGCCTCGTAATACTGGGGCGCCACATTGCCCGTGGTAGAACGCCATCCCATGGCCCGGCCGTTGTGATAGGCCGAGGCAATGTCCATGCCGCGGTCGGGCAACACCGTCACTTCCAGTCCGCCGCCCGTGCGGATAATCGCGGCACGCACCGGCCGCTCGTTGCCCTCATCGAGCTTCACCAATTGTATGCCCGCCACCTGGTCCATGTTGCCAACACGTTTACGCAACGCCGAAACCGAATAGTTCTTGCCATGAATCTGCATAAAAGATCTCCTGTCTACGGGGCATGCGGTAACCCATGCCTTGATGTTTTTTTCTGTTCTGTGACATCGTACATCTTGACACGATAAAAAGCAAACCCAACCAATTTATCCTGTCCTACTTTCCAAAACCCGTCTCAGTTGCAGGTACGCTGCTTTGCATGCGGCTGAACAATTTGCTACAGTCAACACGGCTGTATTAGCATTGTTTCCATGAATCATTGTGCCTTAACCGGGAGATCCATTATGACCCACTATTCACGACGCAATTTTTTACAGCAGTCCTCCATGGCGCTTGCGGCCTCGGCCCTGGGCGGCGCTGCGGGCGCGTTTGCGGCTGCGGAAAACAAACCGGTCTCCGCGAATGACAAGATTTTAATCGGCGCCATCGGGTGCGGCGGCATGGGCCGCGGCGACATCGACACCTTCCTGCGCAACCCGGAGGTGGAGTGCCCCATCGTCTGTGACATTGACGACAAGATGACAGCCGAGGCCGCGCGCCTCGTTGAAGGGCGCCGCGGAAGGGCGCCGGAAATCGTCAAGGATTTCCGGCGCGTCATCGAACGAAACGACCTGGACGCCGTACTTGTGGCCACACCGGACCATTGGCATGCGCTGCCGACTGTCTATGCCTGCCAGGCGGGCAAGGACGTGTATTGCGAGAAACCGCTGGGCAAAACCATAGACGAAGGGCGCGCCATGGTGGAAGCGGCAAAAGACAACAAACGCGTGGTCCAGATGGGCACCCAGTGGCGCAGTGGCGAACACTACCAGGAAGCTATCGCCTTTATTCATGCCGGCAACCTTGGCAAGGTGCGCATGGTGCGCACCTGGGCGTACCTGGACTGGCTGGGCGGCATCGGCACGCCCCCGGATTCGGAACCTCCCGAAGGCGTGGATTATGACATGTGGCTGGGACCCGCGCCCGCGCGTCCTTTCAACCCGAACCGGTTCCATTTCAATTTCCGCTGGTTCTGGGATTATGCCGGCGGGCTCATGACGGACTGGGGCGTCCACCTGCTGAACGTATGTCAGTGGGGTATGGGCTACGAGATGCCGAAGCGGGTCAGCTCCACCGGCGGCAAGTTCGCCCTGAACGACAATAGCGAGACGCCCGACACCCAGGCGGCTCTCTATGAATTCAGGGACTACATGCTGATTTTCGAACACCAGATGGTGGGCGGCCTCGGCCCCGGCGGGCAACCCCACGGCATGCTCTTCTGCGGCACCGAGGGCACGGTCATTATCCGCGAGGGCGGCTGGGAATTCATCCCTGAACCCAAGAAAAAGGATTTGGAGCCCATGAAGAAAGAAAACACGGCGGATGCGCGCCCGGCCCACGTGCGTAACTTCCTGGACTGCATGCGCACTCGTGAGGCACCCATCATGAATTTTGAGGTGGGCCACTTCGTTTCGACGGTTGCGCACCTGGGCAACCTGGCGCTGCGCACGGGTGCGGAAGTACACTGGGACGCCGAAGCCGAACGGGTAACCAATAATCCGGAGGCGGACGCGCTGGTGGCCTGCCCGTATCGTGCGCCCTGGACGCTGCCCTACAGCCGGCGAAAGGCCTGAACCCGCTAGCGGCGGTAATTCCATTCCCGGGAACTGTACTTCTCGAGGACGAGCCGTTCCACGTCCGCCTCTTCCGCAGGCAACAGGGTTTCGGGCACAGCCTCCGGGCAGAAGGCCTCCCGTATCACTTCGCGCAACCGGGCCGGCGCAACTGCCGCAGCCTGTACAAATTCGTCATGGCTGCGTACACCTCGATAGTCGGGGCGGTCCTCAGGTTCCTGAAGATAGCGGCCCATGAGGCCGGGCTCAACCCGGTACAACAGGGTTCCGTGATGCAGGCAGGCGTTGCGCTTGCGGCGCTGGGCATTACCGGAACATTTCATGCCCCCTATGGCGAGATCCGAAATCCCCTGTCGCCCGACCCGCATCCCCAGGCGGTGCAGGGCAGCCGTTACGCTCCCCAGAATAAAGTCGTAGGAGGCATGCAGGAAGGCCGTTTCCGGAAAGTGCTCATAGGAGAGGGCTAGCGCGAAGTTAAGTGAACCCGGTCCTTGCAGCACGGCTCCGCCAGCGGAACACCGGCGCAGGATAGGCACCCCGTCACACAGGCAGTTGGATTCGTGAACCGCAAGATGGACCTGCTGGCTGGAACCGATGACCACAAATACGGCCGGGCTTTCCCAGAATCGCAGCGTGTCGGGCGCCGATCCGGCGGCTACACCTTCCAACAGAACTTCATCCAGGGCGAGGTTGCGGCAAGGGTCGGCATAACTGAGGTCAAGCAATCGCATAATCAGGCCTGTTTCCATGCAATAATCGAAGGGCATCGTCCGCTGTGTGGTGAACACCTGTAAGCACAGGCACGGCGCTGAGTATAATGGATCGGGTAAAAAACAAACAAAAGTGCTTTGCCCGCGGCTATATGGCGACAAGGCCGACGGGCGGTTGGAGTTCCCGCCGGGAGACAAGGTACAATCCCTGTCTTAAGAGCAGACGTAAGGCAACATCGTCTTTTACGGGGGCTTCTTGTAATAGTATGGGAATACCAAAGGCATGAAACGGTGGAGATGACCGTAAATACACAGAATCCTGTGCCGGCGCCGCCCGGGGCGGGCCTACTCACCGAAGCGCTTCTCACCCGGCCGCCAGTCTCCGTGCGTGCCGCGGAATTCATGGCCAGGCGACTCAAGGGTGAAGCCCGTTTCCGTCCCCATCAGCAAAACAAGGATGAACTGTCTCCCGTGATCTGGTGGCGCGGTATTGGCATGGAAGCACTTCGGTGGGGCCTGGTGCTTGCCGGCCTCTATGAACGGGGACTTCAAAACGCCATGGACCTGCGCCTGGTCCACCGCGAAATCTGCATGCCTTCCCTGCCTGAAGACCTGTCCGGTTTCCGCATTCTGCAGTTATCCGACCTGCATCTGCCGCGCCGGCGCCCTGAATTCGCCGCCAAAGCGGCTGCACTGGTGACCGGCGTGGACGTGGATTTATGCGTGCTGACCGGCGATTATCGCTGGGGCTATTATGGCCCCCTGGACCACATTCCCGAACAGTTGCGGCAGATTCTTGCCGGTGTCACAAGCCGCTACGGCACGGTAGCCTGTATGGGCAATCACGATATCATGAAGGTGGCGGACGTGCTGGAATCCGCGGGCATTCCCGTACTCTACAATGAAGGTACGGCTATTACCACCGGCCGGGCCGTGCTCTGGGTCTGCGGCATCGACGACCCGCATAACTACGGTTGCGACCGGTTGGACCTCGCCGTGCAAGACGCCCCCGATGACGCGTTTATTCTGTTGTTGTCCCACACGCCCGAGCGCATCTCCAAGGCGGAAAAAGCCGGCGTCTCCCTCTACCTGACGGGACACACCCATGGCGGACAGATCCGCCTGCCCCTGTTCGGCGCACTGAGTAAAAACGCCGCATGCACCCGGGAACAGGCCATGGGGCTCTGGCGTCACGGAACCATGTGCGGGTACACCACGACAGGACTGGGAACCACAGACCTGCCCGTGCGGTATAACTGCCCACCCGAAGCGGTTATTCTGACCCTTCGCCGAGCTTGAGGGCGGCATGAACTGTGACAGGACATGCCGGAGATTCAGAAAAGTGGCATCAACCCGCCGATGACAGGTAAACTATACGCGCCTTCTTATTTATGAAAGAGGTGGGAAAACCTTCCTTGGCATCCCTGCATATAAGGAGGATAGGCGTTTTTTGTTGGGAAATTCACGTGACAGATACTAGATATACTCCTGATGTTTGGGACAGCCTGGCGGCATTTCTGTGGTGGCTCATACTCCTTGCGGGGCTTTTCCCTGAAACTTTTTTCTACGTTCTGCGTGAACTGGGACACGTCACGACACAGCAGGCGTTTACAAACACCCCTTGGTTTATTTCCCTTTCGTGTGCCGGTTTCGTGGGATGGTTCACGTTTCAGCGAAGCCGTGAAGCCGGAGACAAGGACGATATCGCTTTCGGGAAAGGGGTGCAGGTACTCATCCTTGGCTTCGCCGCTTTTCTGCCTCTTCAGATAGAACAGACGCCTGTCTATCTGTACATCCCCATTCCATTCTACCGCAACCTGCTCTTGGGAATAGTCGGCGTCAAAGTACTAACCTGGATATATTTGGTTCAATTGATTCTCCGGTATTATTTATTTTCAGGTATTGAAGTATTTCGGAAAATGACCCTCGTATTTCCAAGCGCCCTGTTGAGGGACAAAATGCCAAACCGGGACATGTCCGCGAGTACCGGGGAAATAAGGCCTCCGTACGGGGAAGAAGAATAGAGGCCATGGTAATACCGGAAAGACGGGTCTATTTTCCCGTCTCGGGCCGCTCATGAAATCCCAAGGCAAGCCAAAGCCCGATAAAAGCGCATAATCCTGCGGGCACCAGCCAAAAGGAACAGTAATCCGTCAGCCCGGTGACGGGATGGGTCAGGTATTGCGCGGTCCAGCCCGCCGCCAGGAATCCCGCCAGCGTACCCGCGCCCGACATCATGATGGTCAGCAGTTGCTGCGCGCCCGCGCGCGTGGCGCGCGTGCTGTGCGATTCCACGTAGAGATAGGCCGCGGTAAAGAAAAAAGCGTAACAGAATCCGTGCAGGCTTATGCCGGCGAGGACGATGGCGTGATTACCGGCGAAAGCGAACATGACCATTCGCAGGCCCTGCGCCGCCACACCGAGGAGCATGGCGGTTTTCATGGACATGCGCGCCAGAAACCAGCCCAGCAGTCCCAGCACAATGACTTCGGACAGTTGGCCCAGGCTCATGCCCGGCATGATAAAGCGGTCGGGAAAATGGGTCTGGCTGAGATACGGGCTCATGCCGAAATAGTAGAATTGGTGGCAGGCACCGTTGAGCAGATTGAGTACGCAAAGCAGAAACATCTCAGGCCGCAGGAAGAGGCGGAATACTTCCCCGTAGCGCGCGGGCGGACCGGACCCGGCCGGGGAGGCGCGAAGGGTCAAGGCAAACGCCGCCAGCACCAGCGAGGCTAGTCCGGATACGGGCAGTGCGTGGGCAAGCCGCGCCCCGGACGGCGCGCCACGCATCCAGAAGTACCCGAACGCCCAGGCAACCGCGAGCCAGCCCATGGTGCCCCACAGGCGGATCCCGCCAAAATCACGCCTAGCATCCGTCGTATGATGGAGTGCCACGGCGTTAGTAAGCCCGAAAGTGGGCGCGAAGCACACGCCCCAAACAAAAAAAAGGGATACAAACACCGGGAAACTCCGCACCTGGTAAAGCGCCAGCATAACCATGCCCGCAGCCAGGTGGCAGAACAAAAGCATGCGTGCGGCACTCATCCAGCGGTCGACCACCCGCGACGCGAGCAGGGGCGCGATAATGGCGGCGGCGGCCGGCATGGCCATAATGACCCCAGCCTGGGATGCGGAAAATCCAAGATGGTCCTTCAGGTAAAGGCTCAAGATAGGCGTGGTCGCTCCGGGCACCACGTACTGAAGGAACATCATGACGGACAGGCGTAATTTGAGTGATAATTCCAAGAGTCACCTTTTCTTGCGCAGGAACGCCCCCCCCCCCCACTTTCCTGCGTCAAGCATAGCACGTGCAGAACGTTTAAAACCATTTGGAGCGGCACGATTCCCAACGGCCAGCCCCGGTGTGTTATAATGAATTACTTATGACAGACACTTCCAAACCGCTTAAGTTCAGCGATTTCGAACTTGATCCGCATTGCCTGGCCGTTTTACAGGCAATGAAAATTACCGACCCCTCTCCTGTACAGGCGCAAGCCATACCTGTCGCGCTGGAAGGCCGGGACCTTGTGGTCACCGCCCAGACCGGCACGGGAAAGACCCTGGCATTCGCCCTGCCCAGCCTGACCCGGCTCGCCCGGAAAAAGAGCGGTGTAAACCGCATGCTCGTTCTGGCGCCCACCCGCGAATTATGCGCCCAGGTGGAGTCCGTGGTGCAGGCGTTGTGCAAGCCCCTTAAAATGCACAGTGTCGCAGTCTACGGCGGCGTGGGCATGCACGGCCAAATCGAAAAACTGTCGCGTGGGTGCGAAGTCATTGTGGCCACGCCTGGGCGCCTGCTGGACCATCTTTCCCGCAAAAACCTGAAATTCGACAACCTCGAGATTCTCGTATTCGATGAAGCCGACCGCATGCTGGATATGGGATTCCTCCCGGACATCCGGAAAATCGTCAAGTTGTTGCCGCAAAAACGCCAGACCCTGATGTTTTCCGCCACCTTCGCGCCTACCCTCGAACGGCTCGCCCGGGACATGATGCACAATCCCGAACGCATTGAAGTTGGTTTCACCGCGAAGCCTGTCGATACGGTGCGTCAAATCGTGGTGCCGGTGCGGGAAGAGGAAAAACCCCGCATCTTGCTGCAACTCCTGGAAGAGGAACATATTGACTCCGCGCTCATCTTTCTGCGCACCATCCGCCGTACCGAACGGGTAGGCCGGGCACTGAAAGGAAGCAAACACAAAACCGCCGTCATCCACGGGGATTTGCCCCAACAACAGCGCCAGCGCGCGCTAGACGGTTTTCGGAATGGCAAGTATAAGATTCTGGTCGCCACGGATGTGGCGGCCCGCGGACTGGACATCGACGATATTTCCCATGTCATCAATTATGACATCCCGGAGAATCCGGACGATTATGTGCACCGCATCGGGCGCACGGCACGCGCCGAACGGGAAGGCGATGCCATCACGCTGGTCACCCCGTCAGACCACGCCGCCCTGGCCTCTATCGAGCAGGCGCTTGGCTATAATATCGAACGACGCGTCTACGAAGGCGCGCCGAAAATCTTGTCCATTTACAAACCTCCGGAACTGCTCCAAAGCGTCATCCCTAAGCGCAGGCGCGGCAGGAGCCTGCTTCGCAGGCGCTGAGCACGCAAGGCGGCGGCGGGAGGATTCGCACATATGGAAGGGAACACCGCCATGGCTCCATTTACAGTCGCATGCTATTACTTTCCCAATTACCATCCCGACCCCCGCAATGAGGCAAAGTTCGGACCGGGTTGGACGGAATGGGAACTGGTCAAGCAAAACCGTCCGCGCTTTTACGGACACGAACAACCGAAAGTGCCGTTATGGGGATACACCGACGAGTCGGACCCGGTCCAGATGGCACAAAAAATCGCAGCAGCAGCCGATCACGGCATAGACGCGTTTATCTTCGACTGGTACTATTTCAATGATGGCCCCTTTCTCGAACGGGGCGTTGAACAGGGCTTCATGAAAGCGCCCAATGCGGACCGGCTCAAATTCGGCCTCATGTGGGCCAACCACGACTGGATAGACATCCACCCCGCCCGGCTGAACCGCAAACCGGCATTGTTGTATCCCGGAACGATCACGTCCGCCACCTTTGAGACCATTACCGATATTCTCATCAAGAATTATTTCTCGCACCCCTCCTATTGGCGCATTGACGGCCGCCCCTATTTCAGCGTCTATGAACTGCATACCCTGATTAAGAGTTTCGGCGGGGTGCAGGCCACGGCACAGGCGTTCATGCGATTCCGGGATAAGGCGCGCGCGGCCGGGTTGCCCGGTATCCATCTGAATGCCGTATCCTGGGGGG
>JAKLHG010000098.1 GCA_022710255.1 Candidatus Hydrogenedentota bacterium | reverse complement strand
TGCCTCCCAAGTTGGTTCCACCGGAGCCATAAGCAGCCGAACCCAGGAAAACGGGGTATTCGAGAATGGTGGTGTCCAGAATACTAAGATTTGATACGCTCAAGGCATAGAGATAGTTGTTCCATTTCGCGGTGCTGGGGGAAACGAATGCCCATGGTCCCAGGTATCGCGCCTGCGGCGGATCGGTAATATCCACGGAAAAGAGACTGTCTGACGAGGTAACCCACAGGGTATCTCCTGCTGTGGTCAAATCCGTGGTGTGAAGTCCGGCCCGGAGCGGCAGAGGATGGTGTACGAACTGGGGATGGTACGGATCGGAAATATTAACCGTATCAAAACCACCGGTTCGGGCGATGTAGAGATACTCCCCGGCAATGCAGAGATCATTCACTTGCGGAACAACCGAACTCGACAGTGTAACCAGATGAGCCGGATCGCTCACATCAACAATATCAAGGCTACACATGCCACCACCGCCCTGTTTGAGCAAATCCGGTGAATACCCCCCCATGTAAGCAATCGTATCCTGAACGACCACATGTTGGATGTTCACGTCCGCATAGTAACGGCCCAGCACCTCGAAACGCTGGTTGGGCGGCCATGCCTCGATGCCCTGACCGCAGAGTTTGTCGCACATTACAGTAACGCCCCGATGCCGCAGCGCCGGCACGAACTCGCATAAGGACTCATTCGTCAACGGGTTATTACGGATATCGAGAATGCACCCCGGTCCAAACGCGGGATTATCAACCAGGCCGCGAAGTGTTTTGACCCGGTTATTTGCCAGGTAGACCTCTCTCAGTTTGGGCAATCTCGCCAGGTAGCTGAGATCATCCACCTTCTGGTCGGTGGCATCCAACACTTCCAAATTCACGCAGTATCTCACCGCCGAAATCGTCTGCAACGTGGGCTCGTCTGCAAGCGGGTCAATTTGTGTTATGGTCTCGAGATCGCTCCGGGATATGGAGGAACCCGGCTCCATTCCCAGCGCGGCATAAAAAGCCCGGCAAATGGCCTCTCCAAGCATGGACGGTTTTATAAAATAGTCTACCTCTCCTTCGCCTTCGCCTTCCACTTCCCCTTCTTCCAGTGATTCTCCCTCGCCTTCACCCGTCCCCGGGGTGTATTGCAGCACGAGAAACGTATCTCCGGCTAAAAAGGCATAGCCGTTGGCGACTTCCACGTCGAAAACTTTTGAGTCCTGCTTTTCATAGTGCGCGAGTAATTGGGGACTGGCCGGGTCTGTAATACTGTACACCATCAAGCCTGCGACACTAATACCCAGAAAGGATCGCTCATGCCACCCGAGGTAAAGTTTGTCACCGTCAATCGCCGGCGACGCCCCTTTTCCATCCCGCAGGAAGGGAAAGAAATCATACCCCAGGAGGGCGGGAGCACCCGGGTCGGCAAGGCTCAGCACTTCAACGCCGCGGTCCGTGCCCACACAAAGCAGATCGCCGCTGATGTCTATTTGATAGATGTACCCGTTGTAATAGTGGTTGGACAGCGCAGGATGGACCGGATCGGTAAAGTCAAACACCGCCAACTCAAAACCGAAGTTACTGTACCCGAAATTTCCGTTAAAAACCATGTCCTGGTGGGTCGAGTCGCCGCCATAGGGATAGGTCCACGAACCGGCCAACGCTGGATTCGCAGGATCACTGACATCAATGGTCAGAAATTGATTGCCAAGGGGCACCCCCTCCGCTGTTTTAAAATAACCTGTCGTGTACAGATAGGTACCTTTTATTCCCATACCCCAAAACGCAGTACTGCCTGTCATGGTAAAGGTACCGTACAACACCGGCGCAGCAGGGTCTGATATATCAAGGATGGTCAGGGTTCCGCGGTTGTCCACAAAAAGAAAATCGCCGGCAATAAGTATATCCGGCCCCCACCACGTGGTTAACGGAAAGACGGACAACTCCGTTGGATTCGCCGGATCCGAGATGTCTAAAAATACAAGTCCTTGCTTGGGAATTGAACCCTCAAAAGAAATCGCATCGATAACCGCCAGATTGCCTGACACTGCGACCGAGGTGCAAAAATAAGGACGTCTCGCCACCACAGTCAAATTGTTGAGCAAGGTGGGGGGCGCCTTGCGGGCAGGGATGCTTTCCGGCCCAGTTGTCTGCTGTTTGTCCTGCCCGGCGGTACCCCTCACCACCGGTTCCATTCCCGCAATCTGCGAATAAGAAGCGGCAACACAGTACCCGCATGCAATGGATATTAGTGTACAGACAAGCGCAGACACTTTTGGATTTATTTGTATAATGTCCATGGCGATGGTCCCCATAAATTTATTGATATACAATTGCTCACCCCTACATTATACACCAAAGACATTTTTTTTTCAATGGAAATTTTAGTACTTTACAAAATCTACGAGCGTGTACGGAAAGTCGAGATTACTTCACTTTGTATGCAATGGCGGCTATATAAATGCTATATCATTGCGAGCATATCACGCCGACGCGTCTGCGTCTATTTTTGAAAGAAACGTGGTCATGGGTTTCGAGTACGCGAGCAATACGATTACGTGTTAGCCAAATGTTATTGATCGTCATTGCGAGGCACGAAGCAATCTGGTTTGCACCAGGTCCGTTTTACGATGAGATTGCTTCGTTCCTCGCAATGACGAGGTAAAGACCGGTTTTGTTATATCTCAAGTTTACAACATGTTATAGGATGCGTTTCTTGGGAGTAAAACGAAGCAATCTAAATATGTTGTGATAATTGCATGGACCGTCAAAGAGACTTTCTGTACACCCTCTAAGAATTCCTCCACTGTCTTCGCAGATAGTCGGCATAGAAGAGGGCGTTTTCAAGGGGAACGTTGGCGGGGATATGATTGCCCACGGCGATGAAGAGGCCACGGCACCTCCGGGCAACCTTCAGGGTGAGGTCTATTTCCGCGCGGATTTCGTCCCGGCTGCCGAAGGTCAGGGTGCGGCAATCCACCGCACTGCTGACCAGCACGTGGGAGTTGCCGAAGCGGTCGGCCATGGTTTCGAGGGGAACGGCCGACTCGAAAATAAAACCATCGGCGCCGGTTGCGGCAACGTCCTCCATGAAGGAAGCCCAGTTCCCATCCGAGGCGAAGAGCACTTTCTTGCCGGCGTCATGTAATAACCGGACCAGCGCCGTGTAGCACGGGAAAATCACGCCGCGGTAGAAGTCCGGGTCCAGAAAGGGCCCCCCGCTCCATACCATGTCGTCATGAAGGATAAAGGTCTTGACGCCGGTGCGCGCCCAGCAGCGGTAATGATGCAGGCTGACTTCAAAGATGCTGTCGAGTACCGTTTCAAAAGCCTTGCGGTCGGCCGCAAGCTGGAGCAGCATATCCCAGCCGAAAATCTCGAGGCTGCCCGACAGCAGGGTCTTGTAATACCCGCCGGTGAATACCTGGTTGGGGAAAGCGCGCTGTCCGTTTTGGCAGACCGCTTCATAATAGGCGGTCAAGGCGGTTTCATCGGGAAGACCGTACTCCGCGACCGCGTCAAAGGCGCGCACCTCCTCCAGCGTACGAAAGGGGCAGACACCGGGATCGCGCCGGTCCGCGCCGCCGGCCATGAATTCCGCGTGACCCATGTCAGTGACCCGGCCGAGGGCCGACCAGGGCACGGGCCCGTCGTTGGTATTCCATATCAGGTCGCATTCCCACGCGTCTTCCAGAGACAGCCCGGTCGTTTCACGGACCCGGTCGCGCAGGGCTTCGTGGGTGCAGTAGACCACGTGACCCGGACGTGGTGCCGGACACAGGTTCAGGATATCCATTCCCAGGTCATAACTCACGGGAAACTTCTTTCCACTCTGCTCCATTTATACAGGTTGCCGTAACGACCTCCATTACGGTACACTTTTATCTGAAACAAGGCGAGCGCTCCGGCTGTGGCGATGCATTGTCTTGTGAAGGCGGGACCGTTTTGCACAGCGCCATCGGCCTCGCCACAGTGTACGAGCGCGTTTGTTTTTCCCGGCAAGGCGATTTACGGGGCACGGTTTGACGCATTGCCCCGAACCGGGAAGAACCTTATGGTATCCGAAGCGGGGAATCCGTGCAAGAACGGCCCGGGACCGGCAAAGTCGCTGCGGTATTGTCCAGGGCACGCGGGATACCTCTTCGGGAACGATGCACGTCAAAGGAAACACCGGACGCATGATGCGGGTAAAAACACGGTTTATTTGTGAAGAGTGCGGCGCGGTGCATCCGAAATGGTCGGGCAAATGCGCGGACTGCGATTCCTGGAACACGCTGATCGAAGAGGTGTTGCAGGAAGAGGGCCCCCATCTGCGTGATTCGCTGGCGGCAACCTGTGAACCCATCCCCATCACGCGTCCGGGTCATGAAACGCCGCGCCGCATTTCGGGCGGCATGGATGAATTCGATCGCGTCATGGGCGGGGGCCTGGTGCCGGGTTCGCTTACCCTGGTCGGCGGCGACCCGGGTATCGGCAAGTCCACGCTGATGCTGCAGGTTTCCCACCACGTGGCCGCCGTGGAAGGTCCCGTGCTTTATATTTCAGGCGAGGAATCCTTCGACCAGGCCCGTCTCCGGGCGTCACGGTTAAAGACCCTGGATGACCGCCTGCTGATGTTGACCGAAACCCACGTATCCGCCATCACACCGCACCTTGCCGGGGGAACGTACCGGATGGCGGTGGTGGATTCCATTCAGTCCGTGTATACATCCCGCCTCGCCGCGGCGCCGGGGTCCGTGGGCCAGGTCCGGGAATGCGCCAACGAATTCATGCGCCTGTCGAAAACGACGCAGACGCCAATTGTGCTGGTGGGACACGTCACCAAGGAGGGGGTGGTGGCCGGGCCGCGCCTGCTTGAGCATCTTGTGGACACGGTGCTGTATTTCGAGGGGGAAGGGCGACAATCCCTGCGGGTGCTCCGGGCGGTGAAAAACCGCTTCGGCTCCACCAACGAAATCGGCGTGTTTGAAATGCACGACACGGGCCTGACGGAAGTGCGCAACCCCAGCGCGCTCTTCCTGGACGAACGGCCCGTGGGCGTCAGCGGTTCCGCCGTGTTTCCCGCCGTGGAAGGCGCCCGGCCGCTGCTGGTGGAAGTGCAGGCCCTGGTCAGCGAAGCGCATGCCGGAAGCCCCCGGCGCACCGTCACCGGCCTCAACCCCAACCGGATCGCCCTGCTGCTGGCCGTCATCGAAAGGCATGCCGGGTTACGTTTTTCCGACAGGGATGTATTTGTGAATGTGGCGGGAGGTATTCGCCTGGATGAACCCGCTGCGGACCTTGCCGTGGCTGTGGCGCTTGCCTCAAGCCTGCTGGGCCGCCCCGTGGCGCCTGATGCGGCGCTGTTCGGCGAGGTGGGCCTGTCCGGAGAAATACGCGCGGTCAGTGCGGCCCGCCTGCGCGCCCGTGAAGCCGCCAAGTTCGGATTCACGCGCTGCATACTGCCCGGAAATTGCGCACGGGAAGCCGCGGGGACGGGCGCCGTCCCGGAACCGGCGGTAAAATTGAAAGATGCCCTTCGAATTGCATTGGAGACGTAACGTGGCAAAACGCAAGACAAAAAGTGAAGATGAAGTGTTCCAGTCCGCCCTGAGAATGATAGCGCCGGGCACGGATATCCGCGAGGCCATTTCCGCCATCCTCCAGTCCCACATGGGCGGCCTCATCTGCATAGGCAATCCCACCCGGCTCGCCCGCCTGTCCGAAGGGGGAGTGAAACTGGATGCGGAAATGACACCCAAACTGATCTATGAACTGTCCAAGATGGACGGAGCGCTTATTTTGAATGAAAAGGGAACCCGCATCCTTTACGCCAACCGTTTTTTAAAACCTTCTCCAAGGTTTCCCACCACGGAAACCGGCACACGCCACCGCGCCGCCCAACGCCTCGCCAACCAGGCGAAATGCATCGTGCTGGCCTTATCGCAGCGGCGTGCATGCGTCACCCTGTATTGCCACTCGAAACGGTACAACCTGGATTCAGTGCCCACCCTGATCAACAAGGGAGCGCAGACCCTGCAAACCCTGGAAAAATATGTGGAAACACTCCGTAAAACCATGCGCGAACTGATCCTGCGCGAACTGCAGGACACCGTCACCATTTTTGATGTATGCCGCGTGCTGCAGCGGGCCGAAATGGTACACCGGATTCAGAACGAGGTAACGCCGATTATCATAGAATTGGGCACGGAAGGGCGCCTTTTGCAGCTGCAGCTCCAGGAGACGGTACAGCCCCTCAAGGAGGCGTCCCTGGTAATCCGGGACTATTACCGGGAACGGACCGGGGTCACCGCCGATACCGTGGCAGAGCGCATTAACGCCCTCTCCCAGGAAGAACTGATGAATCTTGGCTGTATCAGCCAGGCCCTCGGGTACGGACCCAATCCCCGAAGCGTGGATTCGTACATGATGCCCAGGGGCTACCACATCCTGCATGCCATCAATCGCCTGCAGTCGCAAATTATCGACAACCTGGTGAAGCAGTTCGGCACGCTGCGGGCCATCATCGCCGCCAACAAAGAGAAACTGGTGGAAGTCGATGGCGTGGGCGAAGTCATGGCCGAACGCATCCGCAGCGGTATCGCCCTGCTCATTGCCCAGGTCAGCAACACCGGAGACAACTTATGACAGTCCTACTCGAATGTGAAATCACGGCGCATCAGGAAATCGCGCCGGGCCACAAGCGCCTCGCGCTGCGCGCGGAACCCATCGCCGCCGCAGCCGTGCCGGGGCAGTTCTGCATGCTTGAAGCCCATGAAGGACTATATCCGTTTTTGCGCAGGCCCATGTCCATTGAACGCATTTACAAGGACGGTATTTCCATCCTCTATAAGGTATTGGGACTAGGCACCCATCTGCTCGCCCATTTGCCTGTGGGCGCCGTGATAAACGTGCAGGGCCCCCTGGGAAACGGATTCCCGCTGCCGCAAGGCTTTAACCGCCATATCCTGGTCGCGGGCGGCATCGGGGTGGCCCCGTTTCCCGGGCTCGCCGAAGCGATCCTGCAAAATCTCGCGCGCACCCCGGAAGTGGTGCTGGCGGCGCGTAATGACCACATGCTCCTGCTGGCAAAAGAGTTTTCCCGCATGGGCTGCCCCGTGCATATTGCGACGGATGACGGTTCCGCCGGCATGCAGGGTTTCGCCTCAGACGCTCTGGAAAGCTTGGCGCCCGACAGTTCCACCCTGGTCTATTGCTGCGGGCCCACGCCCATGATGCGTGCCGTCCACGAGGTGTGCGTCCGACATGACGTCCTTTGCTACGCCTCGCTCGAGGCGGAGATGGCCTGCGGCGACGGCGTGTGCATGGGATGCGTCGTGGAAACCAACTCCGAAGACGAAGCGCGGCGCATGGTGCGCGTATGCCGGGAAGGGCCCGTATTCGACACGCGCAATATCAACTGGAATGGAGGGGTACGACCATGAATCCTGTCAATCTTGCCGTCAACCTGGGCGGCCTGGTCATGAAAAACCCGGTGACCGTGGCTTCGGGCACCTTCGGCTACGGAGACGAATACAATCACTATTTTGATATATCCCGGCTGGGCGCGGTTACCGTAAAAAGCCTCACTCTCAAACCCAGAGCGGGCAACGCCCCCCCCCGTATCGTGGAAACCCCCGCCGGTATGTTAAACGCCATCGGCCTGCAGAATATCGGCCTGGAAAGCTACCTACGCGAAAAGGCGCCCTTTCTGCGCGAGAAAAATTGCGTTATCATCGCCAATATTTACGGGTATACTCCCGACGAGTATGGGGAACTCGCGCGCCGGCTCGAGGCGGAGAACGGCGCGGACGCCATCGAGGCGAATCTGTCCTGTCCCAACGTGCATGACGCCCGTCACACCCGGGGCGGCGCGCTGGTGGCGCAGTCCCCGGAAAAAGTCCTTGAGTATACCCGGGCCATTAAATCCTCCACTACGCTGCCGGTGTTCATCAAACTCTCCCCGAATGTGGCCGATATTGTCGAGCCCGCGTTGGCGGCGCAGCAGGGCGGCGCCGATGCCGTCTCCCTGATCAACACCCTGCTCGGCATGGATATCGACCCGGAAACGCGGAAGCCCAGGCTGGGTAACATCGTCGGCGGCCTGAGCGGCCCCGCCATCCGGCCGGTGGCGGTCAAGATGGTCTGGGACGCGTGCCGCGCCCTGGAGATACCCGTGCTGGGCATGGGCGGCATCAGCTCGGCCGAGGACGCGCTGCAGTTCCTGCTCGCGGGAGCGCGCGCCGTTGCCGTGGGGTGCATGTCATTCCGGCGCCCGGACACGGCCCTGAAGGTGGTGGAAGGGTTGGAAGCCTATTGCATGCGTCACGGCATCGTAGATATTAACGACCTGGTCGGGGCGATGCGCCTCTGAGCATCCCCGGGCACAGTACTTCCATGAACGAGGGACTTTGATGCTGGAAACACTGGCGCTGAACGCGTCTTTAAAAAAGGAAGAATACAAACAGGCCATAAAACCGCTGGATGCAGGCCTTGACGAAGCGCAGCGGCACTTGCGCGAGGCGGGTATTCCGGTGCTGATTGTATTCGAGGGGTGGGACGCCTCCGGCAAAGGAACCGCCATAGGACGATTGGTGCATGCCTTTGACCCGCGCGGATACCAGGTGCATCACATCCATTCGGCTTCGGAACCGGAATCCTATTTCCCGCCGATGCACCGCTTCTGGACCCAGCTGCCCGCCAAGGGCGCGATGGCCATCTTCAACCACAGCTGGTATCGCCAGGTGCTTGACGAGGCGATAGACAACCAGCATCCACCAGCCCGGCTGGCACAGGCCTATGAGCGTATGCGCGTGTTTGAGCGGCAATTAACGGATGACGGTGCCGTGGTCATCAAATTTTTTCTTCATATCAGCAAAAAAGAACAGGCGAAACGGTTTCTTGAATTGTCCAAAGACCCCGCCTATTCCTGGAAGGTGGGGGCTGCGGAACGGCAACGCCACGAACAGTACGACCGCTACGTGGACCATATAGAAGCGATGCTGCGCGAAACATCGGTCCCCCGCGCCCCCTGGACCGTGCTGCCCTCCACAGACAAGAATTATCTCAACGTGAAGGTGGCGGAGACGGTGCTGGCGGCCTTCCAACGCGCTCTACATCCCGTTGAAAACGTTGCCCCGGCGGCGATGCCTGAAAAGGAACCCGGACTCGGACCGTTGGACGAAGTCGACCTGTCCCGGTCCGTGGACAAGGACACCTATGAAGAAACCCTGCCCCGGCTGCAAAAAGAACTGTGCCGGCTGCAGCATTTGTGTTATGTGCGACGTAAACCGGTAGTGCTCGTATTCGAAGGCTGGGACGCCGCCGGGAAAGGGGGCGCCATACGGCGGCTTACCTGGGACCTGGACCCGAGAGGCTATGCCGTCATCCCCTTCGGGGCGCCGGAAGGCGAAGAGGCGCATAAACATTACTTGTGGAGGTTCTGGCGTTCCCTGCAGAAATCGGGACATTTCTCCATTTATGACCGCAGTTGGTACGGCCGCGTATTGGTGGAACGGGTCGAAGGCTATGCCGCCGGGGAAGAATGGCTCCGGGCCTACGGGGAAATCAACGCCTTTGAAGCGGAGCTGGCCGATTTCGGGGCCGTCGTGTGTAAATTCTGGCTCCATATTTCCAGGGAGGAACAGTTACGCCGCTTTGAAGCCAGGGAACAGACCCCTGAAAAGCAATGGAAAATTACCGAAGAAGACTGGCGCAACCGCGACAAGTGGGACGCCTACCGGCAGGCCGTTTCCGATATGCTGGTCAAAACTTCCACCCCGGCGGCGCCCTGGACCCTGGTGGAAGGGGATGACAAACGCCACGCCCGTTTAAAGGTATTGACGGTGGTCAGTGACCGCGTTCGTGAAGCCTTGGAAAGGCCTGATTCCCCCATGCAATAGCCGGGCCACGGGGGACACTCCGTGCGCCGAAAATAAAATCTTTACATTTACATGCTTTTTGTGTAAAATAAGACAATCCATGTTCATTGTAATGGTATGCCAGAAGAGGAGATCCATGTCATGAGGAAAATGACGCTTGCCGTTTTAGTGGGTGTGTTCTGTCTGGCCGCTTTTCAGGGCAATGCCGTACCGCCGGCTTACGAGGGGCAGTATGGTAATCCTGAGGAACCGGCCCTGCGGGTAGTGAAATGGCCCTGGCTGGGATTGCGAAAAATGGTGAT
>JAKLHG010000097.1 GCA_022710255.1 Candidatus Hydrogenedentota bacterium | reverse complement strand
GCGCATCAGGATGACCCGCCGCGACCGGCTCCAGCCGCCGAGCCGCAGCCGGCCCTCCCGTCCCGACCAACCCTGGCCGGCGTCCTCCCACGGGCCGAAGGTGTTACCGCCGTCAGTGGAACGCGCCACCGCCGTATGGTCATCGAAATCGGCTGTGCGCAAAAAGGCGACCAGGGAACCGCCCCGGGTTTCGATAAGGGCGGTTTCGTTAAAGGTAACCTTGGAATCGCGCGCGACAGGACACCGGTATTCCCAGGAAAGCCCCGCATCTTTTGAGGCCATGAGATGCACTTCGGTAAGCCTGGGTTCGAGACGGGACTGGGACACCACCGCCCAATAGAGCGACCCGTCCCGGCCTTCCCACATGGGCCCGCGGTTGTAGGCGGGACATGGCTCCCGAAATACATTTTTCGCCTCATTCCCCGGCACGGAAGGGGGAATGACGGGGCCGGTCCAGGAATGGCCGCCATCCAGGGAACGCACCAGGTAACCGCCCATGAAAACAAAATCGCCGTGCCGCAACGTGGGCGGCACTTTTTCCGCGGCATCCCCGCGCAGCAACGCCCACCCGTAGCTGCTGCAGACAATGGCGCCGTCGCGTAATTGCGTCATGCAGGGGTCCTGGGAGCCGCCGAAAGGATGGGCGAAAATCAGCTCCGGTTCCGCCGTCCAGCTTTCCCCATTGTCTTTTGAACGCACCAGCACAAGATAACTGTTTGGGTCAGTATGGTTTGACCGGGGCTCTCCCAGGTAACGCCGTTCCGGCGCGCGCCGGAACGCCACCACCAGTTCCCCATCCGGACGCAGCACAACAGAAGGAAACGCGCTGTAGAAATGGTCATCCTGGTAGATGATGATATCCTTCTCTTTCACCAGGTCTTGAGCGAAAAGGAACTGGGAACAGCAGCACATGACAAGGAATACAGGGATAAAACCAGCGTTTTTGTACATTTCAGGCCTCCTGTGACGATAAAATTATGGGACGGGATAATCCACGTCTCTTATCTTTCAGTATACATTCCTGGCCGGCATTCTTCAAAGGAAAATCCAGGCGATTCATAAATAGTGCGCCGGAGACGTCCTTGATTCATAATGGGAATGGTGTAGTTCAGTGAATGTCCGGTCTATAGAGCACGCACCTCGGCAACCGCCTCACTTGGAACGGCAAGTACCACAGAAAATACTGGCAGAAAAAAGCAACCGCCGAAGGGGCTGAACAGTCAAACGGAGCAGCCAGCAGGCATTGGTTTCAGCAAAGAAAAGGAACCCGATATGAATCTATCCACTCCCTCCGGCAAAATCCGGGCGAAACAGGCCCTTTCCCGGCGCGGTTTTATGGAGAGCGCCGCATCGGCCGCCACCGTCGCCCTGCTCTCGCCGCGCACGGCGCTGGGCACCAACGCCAACAGCAGCATCAAGGCGGGCATTATCGGCCTGGGCGGCAGGGGGCGCATGATCGCCTCCATGGTGCGGGACCACGGCGGGTTCCAAATCACCGCCGTGGCGGAGTACTTTCAGGAACTGGCTGAAGGGGCCGGCGCCCAATTCGATGTCCCGAAGGAACAGTGTTACAGCGGCCTTTCGGGCTATCAAGGCCTGATGGCTTCCGGTGTCGAGGCGGTGTTCCTTGAAACCCCGCCCTATTGCTTTCCCGAACATGCGATGGCCGCGGCGGAAGCCGGACTCCACGTGTTCATGGCCAAGCCGGTCGCCTGCGATGTTCCGGGATGCACCCGTATTGCCGAAGCCGGAGCGCGGGCGGGCGCGAAAGAGCGGGTATTCCTGGTGGATTTTCAGACCCGAACAGATCCCTTCAATATTGAGGTAATCCGGCAACTCCACGAAGGCGCCATCGGACCGGCCGCGCTGCTGACCGCCATTTATACGGACGAAGGCTTCGCCGACCCGCCCAGGACGGAAAACGCGGAAAGCCGCCTGCGGAATCTCGTCTGGGTAAATGATGACGACCTGGGTGGCGGATACCTGGTCAATGCCGGTATTCATGCCCTGGACGTCGCCTTGTGGATGGCGGATGCGCTGCCGGTCAGCGCCACAGGCGGGTCGCGGCGGACACGTAAAGACCCCCATGGCGACTCTCACGACATCTATTCCCTCACCTATGAATTCGCGGATGGACTGCTCCTCAACCACCGGGGCGAACACCTGCCCAACCGGCACGGATTCACGTGCGGTTGCACCGCCTTCTGCCGTGACGGCTATGCCGAAGCCGCCTATGAAGGCGAAGCGCGTCTTCACCCGAAAGAGGGAGAAGGTCCCGGCGGCACTATACACGGGCTCTACGAACAGGGTGCTCCCGCAATATCGCCGCGTTTCACGACCGGATCCGGGAAGGGCGCCATGACAACAGCACCGTAACCCCAAGCGTAAACGCCACCCTGGCGGCACTCCTTGGACGCGAAGCGTGTTTGCGCCGCGGTACGTTCACCTGGACGGAGATGATGGCGGAAAATAAACGTATCGAACCGGACCTCGGCGGTCTCAGAAAATAGAAACAGAATCACTATTCGTACACGCCCGGGTAAAAACCTGCGGATGTACTATAATCCATGTGTGCCCAACAACCGGCTATGAACCGGCTACCTGTAATGACCGACCCGAACGGTCAGGGAACTACCATCATGTTCAAATTGATTTATATCTGCATATGCGTATCCGCCGTGAACGCTTCCGCTTTGGAAGAAGCATCGGTTCTCGCCTCGGGACTTGTCACCAGTCAGGACCTTTTCAATACTTCCATGCGGGACGGCGTGGCCTGTTACCGCATTCCGGCACTGGTCACCGCTGTCAACGGGGACCTGGTTGCTGTCATGGATGAACGCGTCACGTCCTGCGCCGACTTGGGCGGCAATAAGGACATAAATATCGTCGGACGCCGCAGCGGCGATGGCGGTATGACGTGGTCCGACCTGGAAACCATCGTGGACCATGAATTTGGAAAGTCCGCTTCCGACCCGTCCCTGATTGTCGACCGGGAAACGGGGGAACTCTTCCTTTTCTATAACTTCATGGACCTGGAAAATGAGGCTGATATTTATTCCCTGCATGTTATAAAAAGCCGGGACCACGGAAAGACCTGGAGCGAACCGGAGGACATCACCGCCCAGATTACCAGACCGGAATGGCGCACCGACTTCAAATTCATCACGTCAGGCCGGGGTATTCAAACGCGTTCAGGCGTGTTGTTGCATACGCTGGTGAACCTTCAAAGGGGATTGCATATTTTCAGTAGCCGGGACCACGGGAAAACCTGGGACTGCATAGATACGCCCATCCGTCCGGGGGACGAATCTAAACTGGTGGAACTGGCCGACGGCCGCTGGATGATTAACAGCCGGGTGAAAGGTGCCGGAATGCGCTATGTGCATATCTCCGCGGACATGGGTAAAAGCTGGCAGACCGCCCCGGAACCGGCGCTGATAGATCCTGCCTGCAACGCGAGTATCCTCCGCTACACCAGCACGGCAGACGGGCACGACAAGAACCGGCTTCTGTTTTCTAACGCCAAGAGCAAAAACAAGCGGAAGAACATGACGGTACGCATCAGTTATGACGAGGGCAAGACCTGGACGGAAGGCAAGACCATTTATATTGGCGATGCAGCCTACTCTTCCCTGACGGTCCTGCAAAATGGCGACATCGGGTTGTTGTTCGAAAAAGACAACCACAAAGAGAACAGGTTTGTCCGGTTCACCCTGGAATGGCTGACCGACGGGAAGGACCGCTACAAAACACCGGAAGCAGTAGGGAACAGTCCTTTACAGCAACGATAAAAATGAATCCCCCGTAAATCCGTTGGAGACCGGTACTACTGGATATCAGGTCAGACCCCGTGTTCCAGACCTGTCACATCATTTGCCCTGTAAAACATTCCCGTGACCAAAGAACATCCCCAACGTTCTTACCCTTCACGGCCGTACCGCTTCATCCTTCTCCATCCCCACCGCGGCAATCCATTGACGGGCATATTCCACCGTTTCGAGTTCTATGTCACACACGTTGCTCCCGAGAAAAATCATGCCCTCAATCCTGCCTTGCCGCAGCCATTCGCGCCCGAGCGCGCATTGCTTTTCCATCAAGTCCATGGGCATCGGGGCGCGGTTGCCGTAATCCCACAGATAGCAGCCGAGCAGTTTGCCCACCCCGGGCGCCAGGGTTTCAAGCTGTTCAAAACTGTGTTCCAGGTGATGCAGGTCTTCCGATTTCCAGGTCCAGAAGGTGATCTTGTCGCAAAGCGCCAAAGAGGATTGAACCGGCAGATCCAGTTGATGGCGATACAGCACCACGTACAGGGGACGTTTAATCTCATCGGCCTCCAGTTGGCCGCGAAGTTCTTGAAGCTGTTCTGTTGTAAGCGCCCCCTGTCCGTCAGGCTTGAAAAAGTCGTCCATGATAAAGCCGGTAATGTTTGGAAAGCGGTGCGCCAGGTCAAACACATGGTTGCGTACTTCCGCGTTAGTCTCCCCACCGGCACCGGTCATGGACCATACCACCCGTTTCAGCGGCCGCAGGGAGATGGCAAAGGGGTCGAAAGGCATTTCCGGTTCTTTATTGTACCGGACCATCATCAGGTTGGGCACGCCCAGGTAAAAGGCGCCCTCCGCGGGCGTCATGCGGGAAGGCCGGGGAAGGTTCCATTCCTTGTTGTGGGCGCCCGCCATTTGCCCCCATATCCAGAGCCGGTCCCGCACCGTCCGGTCCGCCTCGGATGCCGTTCCCGCAGCGGCCGCTGTATTGAAACCTGTCACAACGGCCGCAGCCGCACCATAGTGAATAAAGGATCGTCGGTTAAACAGAACTGATTTCATTGCGTTGCTCCCAGAGGTAGTCTCGAACACTGCTTCTATCCTGTAATTCTAACACGGGCCGTGCCCGCAACCCAGTCGGTGCGTTTTTTGTTGAAGTTGTTTTTGTAGTACTTTAGCCTTGTTATTTATCCTGAAAGGATTGAACAACAAAGCCCAGGGTTGCGGTACTCCGCTACCCTGGGAACCGGCGCCACAATCCGCCTCTACCCTGAAAGGGTTACGTAAGTCTGCGTTACGTAACCCTTTCAGGGTAGAATAGGGAGATTGCCGTACATTCACCCAGGGTAGCGGAGTACCGCAACCCTGGGCTTTGATATGTAAGCCCTTCAGGCTATTCAGATTCAACTTCTTGTTTTTATAGGCCATGTGGGCCGATAAGGTGAACACGGGCCTTGCCCTTAACCAAGATGTTATTCATGAAGACTATCACTAAATAAAACACGTCCTGTATCTGGCTGTACGTCAACAGTACTATCCCGGAAGACGCCTGAAGCGATGTATCATTTCCCTATGGTGGTTAATCCACCCTCTGCCCAGGGATACCCCCTCACCTACCTTCCCTCCAGCCAGTACAGGGATTGGAAAACGGCCAGGTAGATGGATTTCCCGTCATCGGAGACATGCATGGTTCGGTATATGGTTTTCCAGTCGGTATATTTTTTGGCGGCCGCGCCCGTGGTGAGATCCCATAAGGTGGTACGGGTATCAAAACTGTTGGCCGCCAGCGCATAGGCGCCGTTTTCGCTGAGCGTTATCGTGTTCCGCATGTGTCCATATTCGTCTCGCGTGTTGGATAAGCCCGGCTCGATGGTGTGCAGGTTCCGGCCGGTTCCGGCGTCCCACACCCGTATCAGTTGCGCTTCCGCCACCGTTACCACCCGAGCGCCATTGCCGATAAATGCGGCTTCCAGCTCGGGTTTACTGTTGGCCAGGTTGGTAAAGTTGCCCGCCAAATCACCCAGGTAATTCACAAAGGGCATTTTGATACCGAATACTTCCGGAGTGTGCACATGCTCGGAACGCAGTTGTTGCGGTTCCACAAAGGTATGCAGCAGATTGCCGGTGAGGGTATCGTGCAGCCAGGCCTTACCACGCGTAGCACTCAACAGACGCGTGCCGTCCGGAGAAAAGCACAAGGAGGAAAGCCCGGCCTCCTCGGGAAACTCCAGCGGCGTTTCCGTAATACCCTCCTCCTTGATGCGGATTACTGTAAAGGCATCGTATCCGGCAAATACCGCAACAGTGCGGCTATCCTTAGCAAAAGCGGCAGAGGACCAATAATCTTCGAAGCGGGGAAATTCATAGAGCGTTTCGCCCGTGGACACCTGCACCAGTACCGTGCAGCCCTCCAGGGTGTCTTGTGTCGCCACATATTCGCCGTCGGGTGACAAGGCCAGGTGCCAGGCGTTCTCAAACTTCAAGAGCGCTTCGGAGCCGCCCGCCTCGAGAATCTCCCACTGATAGCCGCCGCGACCCTCGGCTGCGCCGCTTCCCGACAGCATCACGGCACAGCGCCGCATGGAAGCGCATGGGAGCATCCGGTGAAAACTGCGGGACGCCGACGGTTTCCATACGGCGACAATGCGCCGCTCCTCAAAGTTGATGGCGTGAAGGGTGCTACTGCCTTCCTTGCTTCGGGTCAGGGTAATCACATGGGGCGGGAGCACTTTCCAGACCTGTCCGGGAAAAAACGGGCCCCGGTCAAAAACCTTTCGGGGTACTGCCCCCTTTTCCACCGGCCAAAGAAAGTAATGGTGCTCCCCGTCATGGGAAACAACCCAGATGCGGCCCGAAGCGTCCGCGCTGACGGACTCCAGGAGAAATTCATGGTTGGGATGGTGCAGTGCCGCAAGCACCTTATCCTCCGCCGGATCCAGCATCCACAACCGATCCTCATTTTCGCCAAGTATCAGCACCGCCTTTCCACCCCGGACCACCTCCGGCTTCGCGCCCAGGGCTTCCGGCAACGTCACCTGGCGCAACAGCCGCCCCGAATCACCGTCCACCACCGTCAGGGTCTGTGGATTCTTGTCCTTAACATAGCGGTACAGCAGGATGCTCCCATCATGCAGGCGTCCACCATAAAGCCCGTCGCTGTAAGTGCCGATATCCCGCGTGGTATCGATTCCCAGGTCCCAATATACCAGGCGGAGGGCCTCTTTCGCCGTCCCGGTCAGTACAAGCGTCTTTCCCTCTTCCCGCCACTCCTGGGGCCGCAAGCCTTCCGGTACGCGGTACCGCCCGGCGCCATCGGGCGAAAAGAGCAGAAAGTAGCCCTCCTCAGCCTGCCTCCCTTCTGACTTGCCCCGGGCATAATGCAACAGAAACCAGTCACTGTCCGGCAGGACCATCCCGTACCGCCAAGGGTCGCCGCTCCGTTCCATGCGTTCCCAGCATATTTTCCCCGATGCCTTCTCCAACACTACGGTCTTGGTTTGCTTCTCGCCTTCCCCAAACAAAATCACATGATCTTTTCCCTGGTGTTCAACAAGATACAAGTCGGGAAACGGCCAAGCCTCATACGTCCAACGCGTTTCCCCGGAATCAATATCATACGCGGCAAGAGTGGCCCCCTGCCTGGTGATGAACAGGTTCGCATCCACATCCAACCCTCTAAAACGGGGCGGGCCCCCCATGATAAACCGGGGTTGCTGCGCCGATGCCGCCACAGCGCATCCCAACGCCAGCAGCGCCGCAAGAAGAAAACGGATAGCAGACCTGTTCATAGATAATCCTTTCAGCATGGTCAGTATACAGGACGATAACAGAGCCTCCAAACCGGGCCACCGTTTGTTTTTTGTCCCGGTCTTATACGAATATACTGGTTGTTCATGGGTCACTTGTTCCCTAAAGAATTAAAGCAACAACACTTAAATCTTTAGTAGGCGTACCTTCCCAGGTGCGGCAGGGGGGAGGAGGACAATCCGAGGTAGTGCCCCCATGGCGCACCTGGGAAGGTACGCCTACTAAAATATTTGCATTAACTATAAAGGCCCCGCAACATGAAAATTCCAGCCCATGACCGAAGAACATTTCTGAAGTATGCCGCGGCCGGCACTATGGGTTTCGGCCTGCAGGAACAGGTCTCGCCTGCCGCCGACCCTGGTCTACTGGAGGTTCATGATAACGCTTCCAGGGAAGGAACAGAAATTCTTCAGGAGGTTGTTGTCCGGGTGGAGGCCCCCGACGACCCGCTTGTTTCCACGGCCTTCAATATGTTGAAAGACCGGGTAGAACTGCGCTGCCCGGTGAAGGTGACACGGGGCGCTGAGGGTGCTCAGATTGTCCTGGCGCTGGACCCGGGCCTGGCTCCCGAAGCCTTCCGCCTGGGCCCTGAAAACGGGACCGTGCGTATTACGGGCGGCGCGCCGCCCGGCCTCCTCTACGGTGTCGGGAAATTCCTGCGCACCAGCGGCTATGGGGAAGGGTTCCTGCCTTCGTCATGGACGGGAGTTTCCTCGCCGCAGGGCACCCTGCGCGGCATGTATTTCGCCACCCATTTCCACAACTGGCATCAACAGGCCTCGGACGCGGAGGTGTCCCGGTACCTGGAAGACCTGGCGCTTTGGGGCATCAACGCCATCATGGTCGCCTTCCCGATGATTAACCTTCAGGGCTGGGACGACCCGCAGATGGAGGCGGCCCTGTCCATGATGAAGCGGTACGCACGAGCCGCCCACGCGCTGGGCCTCCAGTTCACCACGGGACTGGGCAACACCATGTTTATCGGGACGCCCGACCACCTCCGGGCGACGCCGCTGCCGGACCCTACCCGGCGGCGCGGCAACAGCGGCCACCCTGTGTGCCCGAGCCTCGCGGAAGGCCACGCGTATATCCTGGACAATACGCGCCGCCTTTTCGAAAACCTTGCCGACGTGGGACTGGACATCGTGTGTTTCTGGCCCTATGACGAGGGGGGCTGCGCCTGCGCGAAATGCGCCCCGTGGGGCTGTAACGGGTATCTGCGCCTGTCTCGCGACCTGACGCAGCTGGGGCGCGAATATTTCCCGAAGCTGAAGACCGTCCTGAGCACGTGGATGTTCGACACACCGCCCGAAGGCGAATGGCAGGGCCTGGCGGACGCCCTCGCAAAAGACCCCGGCTGGGTGGATTATATCCTCGCCGATTCCCATGAGGACTTCCCGCGCTATCCACTGGACCACGGCGTGCCCGGTGGACTGCCGCTCCTGAACTTTCCGGAGATCAGCATGTGGGGCAACTCGCCCTGGGGCGGATTCGGCGCCAACCCGCTGCCCGCACGCTTTCAGCGCCTGTGGGACCAGGTAAAAGGTACCGTGACCGGCGGGTTCCCCTACAGCGAAGGCATTTACGAAGACATGAACAAGGCCGTGGTCGCGCAATGCTACTGGGACCGGGACCGGGCCGCCGCGGACACGTTGCGGGAATATATGGCCTACGAGTTCGGTCCCGGGGTAGAGGAGCAGGTACTGGAGATCATCGGCCTTCTCGAAAGCGCCGCCGCCACTTCGTATCGGAAGGAACCCGTGGACCCGGAGGCGGCGCGACGGGCCTGCGCGGCGGCGGAGGCCGTGGAGGCGCGCCTGCCCGATTGGGGCAAAAAGAGCTGGCGCTGGGAACTCTTGCGACTGCGAACGGTGCTCGATCGGGAACGCTTCGGGGGAGACGGCCTGGAAAGCCCTGCCGCTGAAGCCGCCCTGCTCCGGCTGATGGAACTGTACCATTGCCAACTGGAAACAGACGACCCGTACCACCATCGCGTGCGGCCGCCGTTGAAACGGGCCCTGTCCCGAAATGGTACGCTTTGACGCGTGTCATCATATTCGCGTCACATTACACGTATACAGACCTGCGTGAAAAGAGAAAAGCCTATGACCACCAAGAAGCCGGAAAAATCATGGATGGAGAACGCAAGAGCGATGGGGATGCCCGTTCCCACAATCACCCCTGAAGAGAAACAGGCTTTTCATGACGAAGCCGGATTCGGCATCTGGTGGGCGTGGGGCGTTGATGTGGTGATGCTTGCGGTGCCGCCCCTGGTAGGAGCGCTGTTCTTCGGCCTGACCGCGCGTAATTTCGCGGCGCTGGTATGGGCGGATGCCTTCGTACTGTGGTTGTTCGGCCTGGCCTACACGGCGGTGGACCGGGCCAGAATGATGGCCCTGCCGGCGGACCCGCTTCCGGCCGAACGGCGTTTTGCCAATCTCCTGGTGCGCTGGGGCTGGGCGACTGCGGCCCGTGTAGCCGAGGTGGAACAACAGATGAGTGGGAGCCGTCCCGGCCTGTTCAGGGCGGTAAAGTCCACCGTTGCCTTCGTGGCGCTCTACAGTTTCCTGCTCGTCATG
>JAKLHG010000960.1 GCA_022710255.1 Candidatus Hydrogenedentota bacterium | reverse complement strand
AACTTGCGCTCTCCTGCCACACCTGAGACTGACCGATTACTTTTGGCTGTCGGTTTCGGCTTGAAAGGCCGATCCGCGCTGGCGTATGATGTTTGAATTACAGCGCCTTTGGCGAGTGTGGGCAGCCTGTTGTCGTACGCCTTCCCTGCCACTGAGTGAAGTATGTTTTGATAATTCAGGCCGCTAGCTCAGTTGGTAGAGCACGTGACTTTTAATCACGGGGTCGCGGGTCCGATCCCCGCGCGGCCTACCATTTTCAGTGTTGCCAGTCAGATGACAAGAGTGCTCAATTTCGGGTCGATCAACATTGACCATGTATACAAAGTGGAGCACTTTGTGGCTCCTGGTGAAACGCTCGCCTGTGGCGCGTACCAGCGCTTTGCCGGCGGCAAGGGGTTGAACCAGTCGATTGCGCTGGCGCATGCCGGCGCCGCGGTCTTTCATGCCGGCAAGATCGGGCGGGAGGACGGTTGGCTGAAGGATTTGCTCGGTGAGCATCGC
>JAKLHG010000096.1 GCA_022710255.1 Candidatus Hydrogenedentota bacterium | reverse complement strand
CCGGTCCCGCACCATTGACGGTTCAGTTTGCCGACCTCTCCGCCACCGGAAACCTGCCCATCACCAGTTGGGCATGGGACTTCGGCGATGGCAAGACCTCGGACCAGCAGCATCCGCAACATACCTACGAGATAGAGGGCGCCTACACGGTGAAGCTAACCGTAACTACCGCAGTGGAAACGGACACCATGGAAAAGGCGGCCTACATCACAGTGACGGGCGCCATGCCCGCCGCCGGAATGTTCGGCCTGCTGGCACTGGCGATCGCTTCCGCGGCCGTGGGTACGCGGGCACTGCGCACGAAAAAGAAATAGCCCCTTTTAGTCTGACGTCTCATCGCCGGAAACACGAGTCGTTTCCGGCGATTTTTATGCTGTTCCGGTTGGTTCCTGGATTGCAGGCTATGCTATCACGGTAAGAAATCGTGTCACCTAACAACCACAAAGACGCAAGAAAGGACACGGGCATGAGATTTAAGGCCCTATCTATCGCCCGCCCAGCGAGGCGTCAAGCGTGCTAATTCAGCTGACGGTGGGCTGCAGCCACAACCAGTGTATTTCCGATGGCTTCACGAAATCTTAAGTTTATTATTTCTACTCTCCCTGCCACAAGGGGTGGATTAGGCTCTCACCCATCTTTTCAATAATCAGGGTTCGAGGAAGACCCTTTCTTTCCGTCCGGGATCATGTACATATTCCTCCGTTCCCACCCGGTCGACGGCGTCGGTTACGGTAAGCCGAATGTGAGCGGTTTCGCCGCTCTCATAATCGTACAACAGGATTTCATCCCCCGAATTGCCAAGGCGTTCATCCGTACTCAGCAGCACATCATTTACATGCCATTCATAACGGAGAGGGGCGACAAAAGAGGAAATCACAGAAACATGAAAATACCCTGTGACAACGCCACCGCCATATATGCGGGTTATAGTCATGTCGGTCTTTAAGGTCGCTGTAAACGGTACAGCATTGCTTCGGACTTCTCCAACACGCACAATAACATTGCCGGCAAGCGTATTGAACTCTGGTACTGTGACTGTGATGGCGGTATCCGTTACCGGCGCAAAGGGAAGCAATGGGGCATCGACGCCGCCGATGGTTACACCGCTTGTTCCGTAAAAATAAGCATACAAGTCATCACCGAAGCCCTTGCCATGGATAATGATTTCGCTTCCGATTGGGCCGGATGCTGGTTCAAGGAAATCAATGAGCAATTTGCTCTCGCAGGGTTGAATGTTTAAAAAATACAGGGTGTCCGAGGCTGTTTTTTGAGCGAGTTGTAACATATGGAATGTGCCGTCTGCCGAAGGCGCGCCATAGTATTCTTCATGATCAATGTCACCGACGCAATAACGGCCGCCCATGACACCGGCACCGGCCATGCTGGCGATATTGACTGCGCCATCGCTTGAGTCTTGGGTGTACCCTTCATAGGGCTGCTTGGCATCTGCCATAACTAAGGGATATGCGAAGGCGCCCAGGGCAATCATGTTACCCTCAATATAGGGCCGGTAGTACCATCTCAGTTCCAGGCGCGCGCGTTTGCTGGTGACACCATACAGGGCGTGATATTTTTCACTGAGCCGGTAACTCTCATTGGTATTGAGCAGACGCAGATTTGTATTGTATATTTCCGAGCCTTCAAATAGGTCATATTTGGCTTGTAATTCCGGGTTCGCAGTCGAATCTACGTCCAAAGAAAACAAGCGGTCTAAAGAAAGGTTGCGGGGCGTGGTGGTGTGGCTATTGGCAAAACGCAGATCCCGGGTGCCCGGTGTGTCCAGCTGAAACCCATCCACGGCGCGACGAATTGCATACAGTGTGTTGTCTATCGAACCTAGAGGAAAGGTGACTACGCCGTCCGGCCCGGCGCGGTAAATGCCAGCGGGCGCGCCCAGCACATAGCGCATGGTTACAAGGGGGGTACCCAGATGGGGACTTCCCCAGGTCACCAGTTTCTGAAACGCGCCGTGGCTGTCAGTGCTGAACAATTGAATACCCGCCCGGGATACCAGCCCCCCCATGGAATGGGCCACAATATACAGGCGTACCTCTTCATATTCGGCCTTATGATTGGCAATCATGCTGTTGATATGGGCGGCAAACTCCTCGTCCAGACGGGCACCCCGCGTATTAGGGCTGGTGGTAAAGATGGGCTTGTAACTGGGATAGATGAACTCGTAGAAAGCGGTACAATTAAGCAATTCCGCTTTCTCTCGCAAGATGTAATCATAGAGCGGGGTCCAGACATTCCGTTTATAACCAAAATACCAGGGAAGCGGCGCGTCAGAATTCCTGCCGAACGCTTTCTCCTCCTCGTTGTGGCCGTGTACGAGCACCACCACGTTCTGAATTTCTTTGGCGTCTTCGGTCCTCTGGCGTTCCTCAGATAGTCCGTCATGACTGCTGCGGCGTTCCGCCTTGGTGTTATCGGGATAAAAGCGCATCAAAAGGGATGCGGCATCCCAGTCATAACAACCTTCGAAGGTTCCCAGTGCATAGGTGATCCGCCTGGGGTAACGGACCGCTTTGTTCCCCGGGGTATTTTGTCCGAGATCGGAAATGATGGCGTCCGGGAAATAGAAGTCCGTTATCTCAAAATCTCCGGTTATCTTTCTATTGACTGGCAGGTAACTGATATGCCCCGGCAAATCCTGCTCTCCAAAAATCAGGTCAGATATGCGAATCGCAAAAAGAGTGTCGGGGTTATATCCCTCCGCTTCGGAGGCGGGAAATGTCAGTGAGGGCACGAAGCGTGCCATGGGAACGCCCCCCGCCACAGGGTCGAAAGTATCAAATTCCAAGGTCCTTGGTGTTCCCACCGGTGCCAGGTCAGGTGCCCCGAGGTCTGGTGTTTCACCGCTCTTGGAAAGCGTCAGTCGGGTGATGTGCCCGGGCAATTCAACTGCAGGCAAGTACAGGTGAGTTCCGTCCGGCAGGCTCGATGAAAATGTTGTTGCGCCATTCATGTCAATAGGTCCGGTCGTCATTTCCGCGATTTCCCCTTCATTTTCCCCCTCCTCACTAGGCTCTACTTCTCCTTCCGACTCGCCTTCTTCAGGGGTGTAATAGGGTATGGAAGATACATTTAGAGTGCGCGTTTCTCCCGCCGACACTTCGACCCCTAACTGCATACGGTATTGCCACCCGGTATCCCGGATAAAAATATCCCAAGACCCTGGGGCAACTGTTGCTTCATACATCCAACCGTTCTCCAAAGGAGACGTGAGAAGATTGTTTCCCCATTCCATCTCCGCACTGGAAGTTATGTAAAGTTCCTCGAGAGGCCGTGTGTCATCATTCATAACCTGCAGTATACCGTTCGTTTCGATACAGCCAGATAAAAGAACTGCTGTACACAGGAACATACCCGATAAAAGCCAATAACAGTTGAAATAGCCCGCCATTTTCCTCTCCTTCTCATCAGTCCGCACACTTGGACCCGCAACGCATTCATCTAATACCAAATCATAACGCTAACTATATGTTTTACCCTTATAATTTTATCTTAAAAATACAAAAAAAACAATATACCTTTCTTTTTTTTTTATAACCTTATCAACCTCATTTTATCTAATATTTGTCGTAAGTTTATCAATTAAAAGAACTTATTCATACTCAATCTGGGATAGGGGATTATCGTTCTCACGCTTAAGGAATCCGCAATCAACGAACTGTTTTTCTAATACGTTTTCTTTTGATTATATGAATAGATGGACTATGAACCACCTGGTACCAGAAGCTGACAACAGGAAAATCGAAGGTCAATACGCTCAAAAACCAGCCATCCTGTTTTCCGCTCTATGGATGCAAAGATATCTTGTCATAGAAACCTCTCTGGTATCTTTATTTTGACATGACCACTTACAGAGCGTTATGTTGTCCCGAGCAGGCGTCGTAAACCATGTATCCTGTTCTAAGCGAGCGCCCAGCGGTGCAAAGAAAAGGCTTGACACATGCGATTTGAAGGTCGTGTATTTCGCCCCCCCAGCGAGGCGTCAAGCGTGCTAATTCAGCTGACGGTGGGTTGTAGCCACAACCAGTGTATTTTCTGTGCCATGTACCGGGAAAAACGCTACCGGGTAAGGCCCCTGGCGGAGGTCCTGGAAGATGTGGACGCCCTGGCGAGGATGGCGCCCCGGGCCCGGCGCGTCTTTGTCTGTGACGGCAACGCCCTGAGCGCCGGTTTTGAAACCTTCGCGGCCCTGTGCCGGCATCTGCACCATCGGTTCCCGGCACTGGAACGTATCTCGGCCTATGTCAATGCCAGGGACCTTCTGAGACTATCGGATGAGGAGTTGCGGCAACTGCGGGGTCTGGAATTTTCTCTTGGCTATCTCGGCCTGGAAAGCGGCAGCGCAGAAGTACTCAGGCTTATCCATAAGGGGGCTACTCCGGAAAACCTGGTAGAGATGGCGGACAAGGCACGTAAAGCCGATATCGCCCTATCCGCCATTGTCCTCTTGGGCGCCGGGGGAAAAGCCTTATCAGTAGAGCATATACGCGGCACCATCGAAGTCCTCAATCTCATGAAACCATCCTATCTTTCATTTCTCACGGCCATGATTGTGCCGATGACACCACTGATGTGCCTCGTCGAAGAGGGCGGGTTCCAGCCGCTGACGGATAGAGCCATTTTGCAGGAGGCGAAAAGCATACTTGAAAGACTTGAGATGGATCATACCCTCTTCCGTATGAATCATGTTTCTAATTTGATTAGCCTCGGCGGGCGCCTCCCCGAGGACACAAGGCTCCTGCTGAAACAATTGGAGGCGCTCCTTCCAAAGGCGGATGATACCATCAGTTGTGTCTGTTCTGAGGAGGAGGGATTGACGCTTTGAAGGAAAAAAAATGTGTTGCTCTTCCCCGTGAGGCACAAAGTTTCCTTTAGCGCAACATTTTAGCCGAATGGTGTAACACCGGAATTTAAAATAACCTGTACGTTTCCGTCATTGCGAGCGAAGCGAAGCAATCTCATTTGCCAAAGTTTAAGCAACAATTCAGATGGCTTCGCTTCGCTCCTAAGAAACGCATCCTGTAACATATTAAAAAATTGAGATATAAAAAATTCTTTACCTTGTCATTGCGAGGAACGAAGCAATCTCATCGTAAAACGGACTTGGGGCAAACCAGATTGCTTCGTGCCTCGCAATGACGATGAATCATAGTCGGCTGATAAGCAATCGTATTCCTCTCATACTCGAAAATCATGACCATGTTTCTTTAAAAATAAACGCCGACGCGTCGGGGTGCTTCGATCGCAATGACGAGGAGAAGCGTTTAAAGGTTACTATGAACATTGCCTCCATTCGGCTAAAATGTTACAAAAATCCGTTATTATACCCGCACTTCAATGAAGTGCAGAATCTGCCCGTATTACCGGCTCAGGTTCGTGACGTTTTCAACACCTTGCGGGACTGGGGCTACGAATGTATTGCGGTTGATGACGCCTGCACGGATGATACCCGCCGTCCCGTGCGCTGAGACCCGGTCAAAGAGGAGATCCCCGTAGATGACGCCTCCAACCGCATGCTATCAAGAGCCATGCGGGAACCTTATCTGTTGTAATCTCAGGGTACAATTCGATAACGCTTTTATTCTGTCTATTCAGGTTAGTACTCCGACAGAGCAGAAAAGGCGTCTCCATCAAGAGGCTATTTGGAGTATAATAACCGGGAGGAAGTTTGCACCCTTGGGAATGATTTATGTTGTTAAGGGCGCAGTTTGAAAAAAGCGGCGGTTGGTTGTTTCGCTGGCGCAGTTACCTTCCCTTGTTTATTCTCGGGATATTTCTGGCTGCAATGCACGGATACACTAAGCCGGGAGGAAATTAGTTCATAGAGACATTGTGGGAAGTGTTGTGCCTTGTTATCAGTTTCCTGGGGTTGGGTATTCGCGTGTTTACCATCGGGTATACCCCGAAAAATACATCGGGTCGTAATACGAAAAAACAGGTTGCGGACGAACTTAACACTTCTGGGGCGTATTCCGTGGTGCGCAATCCCCTGTATCTGGGTAATTTTTTTATGGGATTGGGGGTAGCCCTTTTTGCATACATGTGGTGGCTTGTGTTGATTTATATTTTGGTGTTCTGGCTGTACTATGAACGGATTATCTTTGCGGAGGAAGCCTTTCTTACCGGGAAGTTTGGTCAGGAATACACGCAGTGGGCCGATAACACTCCGCTTATAGTTCCGAATTTCAGGCTATACAGGAGAGCCGATCTGCCCTTCTCCATCAGAAATGTGCTCCGGCGGGAATATAACGGCTTTTTCGCGGTGATAGTTTCGCTTTTCCTTCTAGAACTTGTTGGAGATATATTTCTGGAGGGAACGTTGTGGGTCGCTGTGGATATGGAGTGGAAAATCATGTTAGGCGGCGGTTTCTTGGTGTGGTTGGTCCTCCGCTTTCTGAAGAAACATACCAAGATTTTGAATGTGGAAGGAAGATAGGCTGTTGTGTAGCCAAACCTGTTGTAGTAAAATGCGCGGGCGTTCGGGTAATGGCGGTGCTCCGCTACTACGCTGCATGCCACAGGGTGGGGAGACGGTCGAGGTATCGGTAACCGGCGCATGGATGGCAAAAAATAAGGACGAATAAGGGTGTCTTACATCACTATAATTCGGTTGGTGGTTCCCCTTGCCATTGCGGTATTCGCCGTGGCATCGGAATACTCCGGACTGGACCTCTTCCTCGAAGGGCTTTTTTTTGATCATGCCACGCAAAGCTGGCCGCTGAAATCCAATTTCATCACCGCCGGCGTGTTGCATAAGGGAGCGCAGCGCTTGGTGGTCTATTTCGCCGTCGGTCTCCTGCTTTTTATAGCGCTCTCGTTTCTGATAAAAAAACTGCGGCCCTATCGCAAAGGGGCGGGCTATCTGCTTCTGTGTATTCTTCTCGGCACGGGCATCGTTTCGCTGCTCAAAAGTACCACCCATATTTATACGCCCTGGGACCTGGTGTTGTTTGGCGGCGACAAGCCCTATATCCGCCTGTTTGACGCCGTGCCGCCGGGACTGCCGGTGGGGCATGCCTTTCCCGGAGGCCATTCTGCCGGCGGATTTGCCTTTGTCAGTCTCTACTTCTTATTATCGGTCTACCGTCCATCCCGCCGGTATTACGGCCTGGCCTTCGGGTTGGGACTTGGCGCCCTCTTTGCCATCACCCAGGAACTGCGCGGCGCCCATTTTCTGAGTCATGATTTATTTTCCCTGGTTATCTGTTGGTATGTCGCATGGGCCCTGTACCATGTCATGTTTCAGCGTGGAAAATGGTTCTCCAGCGTGGAAAATGATTTTCCAGCGTGAGAAATAGTTTTTCAGCGTGGAAAATGGTTTTACAGCGTGAGAAATGGTTTTTCAGCGTGGAAAATGATTTTCCAGCGTGAGAAATGGTTTTTCAGCGTGGAAAATGGTTTTTCAGCCGGAAAAATCGTTCCGCAGCGGCCTTGTTTATGGCTCACGCGCAAATAATCCTTTGTAAATGAACAACATACTACTTTTTGAAGCGAACGGGGCCCCTCTGGGCCTTGTTTTCCGTCCACGGTGCCTCGTGAAATACCCTGTCTGTTTTTAATCGGGGAACTCGGTGCGATATACTATCCGATGTCATGAGGGGGGGCGGGTTCCTGGTTTTCGCGACGTTCTTCAACTTTGACCGACGCAACTCTTTTTCCTTAGTGCCTCATTGAAAATGTTCTTTCATCAAACACAAGAAGATTCGTATGTTGTTCACGCTTTAGCGTGCGGGACGTATAGAAGGTCTCAAGAGCACGCTAAAGCGTGAACAACATACCGTCAAGACTTTCTCTGGATTGTGGCCTGGGTGAGCTTGGGTATACGCAGTCATGCAAAAAACGGTTTCCATTGTAATTCCCGCTTTCAACGAGGCGGAAAATCTGCCCGCGTTGCTGGCCCAGGTTCACGAAGCCTTCGCCGCGCTGCTCGACTGTTCCTATGAATGTATTGTCGTCAATGATGCCAGCACGGATGATACCGACCGGATACTGCGGGAACTGGCATGCGCCTATCCCGCGCTTCGCTACGTGCGCATGACCCGGAACAGCGGTCAGTCGGCGGCGCTGCTTGCGGGCATGCGCCGGTCCGTTGGGGACTACATCATCACCCTGGATGCGGACCTGCAGAATGATCCGCAGGATATCCCGAAACTGGTAACGGCCCTGGAACACGCCGATTGCGTTTGCGGGTATCGGGAATCACGGCAGGATACCGCTTTCAAGCGATTGACCAGTTTCCTGGGAAACCGGGTGCGCCGCTGGATCGTGGATGACGGTGTGCGCGACGCCGGTTGCGGCATCAAGGGGTTCCGGAGAGCGTGCCTGGAACATATCGTCCCCTTCCATGGGGTGCACCGTTTTTTCGCCGCCATGGCGCGCAACGGCGGCCTTACTGTGGTTGAAGTGCCGGTACAACATCACCCGCGCATCCACGGAGAATCGAAGTATGGGTTTCTCAACCGCGTGTTCTGGGTGTTGTATGACTTTTTCGGCGTAGCCTGGCTCAGGAAGCGATACCTCATCCTGGTGTCTGAAGAAGAGATGCTTCATCAACCCGTCAGTGGCACAACGAACCCTTCAGGAACTGCCCCGTCCTACGCCGCTGCCGAAACAGGAGAATTCCGTCATGAATAAAGAATGGACGCGTATCGGCGCGGCGCTGCTTTTGGCGGCCCTTATCTTTTCTATCAACGTGGGCGGCTATGACCTGTGGCCGCCTGACGAACCCCGCTACGCGCTCGTGGCACGGGAGATGATGGATTCCGGCGATTACCTCCATCCCCGGGTCAACAATCAGCCCTATACGGAAAAGCCGCCGCTGCTGTTCTGGTGTATCGCCGCATGTTCGTCCCTGACCGGCGAAGTAACCCCGTGGTCCGCGCGCGTTCCCTCGGTCCTCTCCGGGCTGGTCGTCCTGCTGTTTACGGCCCTCCTTGCCCGCGAACTGTTTAACGCCCGTATCGCCCTGTGGTCTGTCCTGATACTGATGACCATGCAACGCTTCTGGTGGAACTCCCGTTTCGGCCAGATAGACATGTTGCTGGCCGCCTGCCTGACAGCGGGCTTGTATGGGTATTGGCGCTGGGAAAAAAGTGGGCGGTGGGGATGGTTGGTCTGGTTTTACACCGCCGCATTGGCGGGGCTTTACGCCAAGGGGCCGGGCGTACTCGTGTTCCCGACGCTTTTTGTGCTGGCCTGGACCTGGCGGGCGCCGAACCGCACCCGCGCCTGGGCGCATCTGGTCATCGGTTGTTCCTTGTGTGTTGTGGTGTATGCCCTATGGGCGGTGCCGGTCCATATCGCGTTTGCCCGGGAAGTCCAGGAGGCGGCGGGTGATGCGCCGGCGTCCAACATGTTCCGCCAGACCCTGGGCCGATTCTTCCTCGGCGTCAGTCATGCGAACTGGCCCTGGTATTACCTCACCACCCTGCCGGTGGACTGGCTGCCGTGGACCATGTTCCTGCCATGGGTGGCGCTCTGGGTATGGCGGCATCGGAGCGACGGCCCCTCCATGCGTTTCCTCTTGAGTTGGACCGTGCCGGCCTTCCTTTTCTTCTGCATCGCCATAGGCAAGCGGAATGTGTATCTGCTTCCCCTATTCCCTGCCTTTGCGATATTCTTTGCCGCGGGCGTGCTGGAGTTCATGGACAGCGGGAACGCGGCCTGGAGAAAGCGCCTCGGATGGATATACGCTCTGATTCTAATTTTAATAGGAGTGTCACCGGTTGCCATTTTCTTTTCTGAGTATAGGGAAATATGGACTCCGGGTTTGGCGCTTGTCGGGCTGTGCATGTTTGGATGTGGTTTGGCGGTGTTGCCCGCTATACCCAAGAATAGAGGGCTGTATCTTCATGTTCAGGTTCTGGGGTCTTTTATCCTGCTGAGTCTGTTCTGCGCGGTACTGGTTTTCCCTGCCATTAATATTCATAAGTCCGCCCGCTATTTCTGCCGTCCCGTTGCTGAACTCGTTGAAAAGGGCGTGGACTTCGACCTCTATTCCGTGGGCTTTGCGCGGGAGGAATACGTCTTCTATTCGCGGCATTTCCTAAAAGAGTTGTATACGGAATCCGTTCCCCTGGAACATGTTTACGACATGTCGGCGTCCGAGATAGTGAAATTGCAGAAAGACCTGTCCCGTGCCATTGC
>JAKLHG010000959.1 GCA_022710255.1 Candidatus Hydrogenedentota bacterium | reverse complement strand
ACGCCCCGGAAGGGAGTGCGCTGGCCCTCGATACACCGTTCGCCTGGCCGCTCGATCCAGATTCTGAAATGCGCGACGGCTGGTTCGACGGACTGCCCTACCCCTTGCTCGACATGCGCCCGCAAGGCTTTATCGGGCGCAACTTTGCGCTGTTGAATGCCCAAACGCTTGGTGTGCCGGAAGATTTGGCGCGCTGGTCTGACGACGACGTTGTGCGTGCACTCGCCAACGTCGGGCATGACCTTTCCGGCGACCTGATCCTCGGCGCTCGCGCGTACGACCTTCACCTGGCAACTCGCCACGAATGGGAACGCAAGCTCATCCGCAGCGCCGATGTTCCGGCCGCCTACCCCGACCTTGCCCAGCGCGCGCTGGGCCACGGCTTCGCCGGCTCCTCGGCGGCCGGCGAGTTTCCAAAGTTCGCGATCCAGCGTGAAATCGACGGCGAGCCGGTATCGGTCATCGTCAAATTTTCCGGGGCAGACGACTCACCGGCGGTGC
>JAKLHG010000958.1 GCA_022710255.1 Candidatus Hydrogenedentota bacterium | reverse complement strand
CCGTGTTATTGTTGATGACGATTATTTTGGGATGTACGCCGAAGGTAATGGCCGTAACAGACCAGGAACTTGCTGAGGGCGAGGGTGAGCCTGTGAAAGGCGAATCCATCGAGGAAATGACCCTAATGCTTCCGGGCGATGTGCCGCTGGTGTTGGTTCAAATCCCGGCGGGGACGTTTCTGATGGGACGGTGTCCGGGCGAGCAGGACAGTAATGACTGGGAAGACCCGCAGCATTCGGTAACGTTGAGTCAGGGGTTTTATATGGGCAAGTATGAGGTGACGCAGCAGCAGTGGCTGGCGGTGATGGGTTCGTGGCCGGGCAAGGCGCCATCGTCTACTTATGGTGTGGGCGATACTTATCCGGCGTATTATGTATCCTGGGATGACGCGCAGAACTTTATCACAGCATTGAACACGCATATCACGAATACGAGTCAGGGGCCTGCCACAGTGCGCTTACCCAGCGAAGCGGAATGGGAGTACGCCTGCCGCGCGGGCAC
>JAKLHG010000957.1 GCA_022710255.1 Candidatus Hydrogenedentota bacterium | reverse complement strand
AATCGGGTTTGGCACGCGCGTAACCAGGATCACGAGATGTCTGAGGAGCAACGGCACAAGTTCAGTCAGTTCCCCACCGATCTTGAGCCCGTCGGGTAGCCGCAATCGCGACCTTCGCGACTTCGCGGTTACTATGCGTGAGGATCAAGAACATCCCCCGGCGCTCCGCGCCACCCCCTTCAAAGGGGGAATGAGATGCGTACGCTTCGCTGCGCCTGTTCTCGCAACCAAAGGTCTCTGTGTCGCCCACAATACGACCCGCAACTCACAGACATGGTGTAGCAGGATTCCCCCTTTGAAGACAGGGCCGACAGAAGTCCATTTGCGGGCGCAACATCCCCCGGCGCTCCGCGCCACCCCCTTCAAAGGGGGAATTACTTGGCGCTTCGCGCCTCACGAGCATTTCCGAACACTGAAGGTGTTCGAAGCAATTCCCCCTTTGAAGACGAAACCGACAGAAGTCGGTTCGTCCGGCGGAGCGCAAGATCGAGAGATTGCTCGATG
>JAKLHG010000956.1 GCA_022710255.1 Candidatus Hydrogenedentota bacterium | reverse complement strand
AACCACCTTCGTGACCGCCGCCCGGACTTGTATCAGGTAATTACGGAATTGCCAATACCCTAGCGAGGACAATACCCGCAACCCAGATAACATATATAACACAGCGTTAACCGTCGTCATTGCGAGGCACGAAGCAATCTCATCACCACTGTCATTGCGAGGCACGAAGCAATCTCGTTGACGGACAGGCCATCGTGTAACATCAGATTGCTTCGTGCCTCGCAATGACGATAAAGGCACTGGGTGAAGAGAAATGAAACCTACATGTATATCAGTAGAACAGGAGATATAGCAGATGAACATACTCGTGATAGTGGCACATCCCAACAAATCCAGTTTCAACCATGCCATCGCCTCGGCTTGTTCCAGGACCTTGGTCGAGAATGGGCATGAGGTCATTGTGCATGACCTGTATGAAGAGCATTTCGACCCGTTACTGACAGCCAGTGAAATCTCAAGAGATGCCGTGCTGTCTCCTGAAATCCAACAGCATTGCGATGAGAT
>JAKLHG010000955.1 GCA_022710255.1 Candidatus Hydrogenedentota bacterium | reverse complement strand
AAGGGATCCACCGAAGCGCCGATCGGACCGGGGAACACCGGTACGGGCAGACCGCCCGGTTTCTTCATGACGATGCGATGGTAGGCACCATACATGCCGAGCGAAAACAGCACCGGCAGCGCGAGGAGTACTATCAGGACGAGGATAAAGCGCTTAAGCCATTTTTTCATACATCTTCTCCGGATGCAGGGTATTCCGTGTGTGTTTTGGCTAAATCAAGCTTATTCCACCGGCTCTGCCGGTGGTTGTTGATTTCGCCGAGATGAAGGTATGCCTCTAGGAAGCAGTATTGTCCTGGCTTTTTGCGGTCAGGTCCACTACCCAGATATTACGAAACTGCACTTGATTCTTATGGGATTGAAGCCGGATGGATCCCGGGTCTTTGACCGGCGCCACAGGCGGTTTTTTGGCATCGCCCGAGGTGCCCCGTGGAATTTCCTGGTCCTTCTGTACCGCCACGCCGTTTTGCAGGACAGTTATTCTGGCGTTTTCAAACAAGTTCCCG
>JAKLHG010000954.1 GCA_022710255.1 Candidatus Hydrogenedentota bacterium | reverse complement strand
GAAAAAGACATCTACCGTTTGAAAGCGCTGGGCTACCAGGAGATGGCGGCGCACCTGCACGGCACAACCACGCTGGAGGAAACCCTCGAAGCCACGCAACAGCATCACCGCCGTTACGCCAAACGCCAGATGACCTGGTTCCGCGCCGACAAACGCATCCACTGGCTGCCCGCAGCAGAGGCAAAGACCATAGAGAATTGGGTGAACAGAACGACTGAAAGTTTATAGTTTGTTTTCATCCCCTTTATCCCCTTCATTAATGTGAGAAAAGAAGAATCGGCTCGTTCCCAAATTCCGATTTGGGAACGCAATCTCTCCTGAAGTTCCACTTCGTCTTTTCTTAGATTTACCCAACGCTCTTCCCAGCGGTTGCGTACCCTTTGCGTCTCCGCGTCTTTGTGTCTTTGCGTTAAAAAAACTCCCAAATCATCTCACGCAACGGCGCAACGAAACAAAGGAAACAGATTTGGTAAAGTATTTTTTCGGTACTTCGCTCATTCCCAAC
>JAKLHG010000953.1 GCA_022710255.1 Candidatus Hydrogenedentota bacterium | reverse complement strand
AAACCGGGCATGGGCGGAAATGGACCGCCGGGCATCATGCCGCCCCGTCGCTTGCCTTTACCCTTGCCACCTTTCATCATCTGCTTCATCATCAGCTTCATCTTCTGAAATTCTTTGAGCAGCGCGTTCACATCCTGCACGCTGGTGCCGCTGCCATCGGCAATACGCCTGCGACGGCTCCCGTTAATCAGATTCGGGTTGCGCCGCTCTTTCAATGTCATGGAAAGAATAATGGCTTCTGTAAATTTCAACTCGTCTTCGGCATTGTCCATGCCCTGGGGCATCATCTTGCTCATGCCCGGAATCTTCTGAAGCATATCGCTTATGCTGCCCATCTTGCGCACCTGGCGCATGTGACTCAGAAAATCTTCCAGATCCCAGTCGCCTTTGCGCACCTTCTTCTGGAATTCTTCGGCCTTGTCACGGTCAACAACCTGCTGCGCCTTTTCCACAAGCGAGACGATGTCGCCCATGCCCAGAATCTGGTTCGCCATTCGCTCAGGATG
>JAKLHG010000952.1 GCA_022710255.1 Candidatus Hydrogenedentota bacterium | reverse complement strand
CATCCTGCGCTTCTGCAGGTACCATATTTACGAAGCACAGCAATAAACAGAAGAAAACAACTGTACGCATTTCCACCTCCAGTTCTGATAGTACAACACAAAGGTTAAGGATGATATATACGCTTTATAGATTTTATCACAACCGGGAATATCAAGCATTAAGGAGGAAGAAGCCTTGTATCTTATCCGGCGTTTTTTTTATAACGGTCAATACTCCAGACCGCTGCCAGGATAACAAGCAGCGCCAGCGGAGCAAGACTTCCTGCCAGAAGGCCTGATCGCAGGCTTGTGCCTTCCGCCACCATGCCGATGACCCAGGGCATGACCAGGCAGCCGAAATTACCTGATCCTGCGAGCAACGCAAACATGGAGGCGCCGCCATGAGGAAAACGATCAGCTGTGAGCGCCAGTTTTGTGGGCCACAGCGGACCGCATGCAAATCCCAGGAGTACGCTGGCAGCGAGTGCCAACAGGGGTATTGGGGACAAAGCGCTGGAAAGATAGCAG
>JAKLHG010000951.1 GCA_022710255.1 Candidatus Hydrogenedentota bacterium | reverse complement strand
GATCAGACAGAGAAAATGATCACAGCCATGATGCAGCAGCAGACGGCCTTTTTCCCGGAAGAGGGAAAAAAGCTGATCAATGACTGGATTAAGACCTACAAGAAGGGGCGTGATGAATTCAAGGCGGCCGCTGACGAGAACTTCAAGAAAGTAGAAGCATTTTTCGCGCAGAAATAAAAACAGTCGCGTCGAAAATTAGCCGCTGCAAATCATTTGCCGCGGCTAATTTTTTTTTCATTATTACTTCGGCAATTAAACGTAACAAAGATGGCATTCCGGACTTGATCCGAAATCCGAAAATCATTTAACAGCACTGGATTCCCGCTTTCGCGGGAATGACGCTGTGGTCATAAATTAATGACGGAGTAATAAAGCGAAGGATTAGGTCCGTCCGTAAGATCATTGTTTTGGTGCTTTGGGAGGGCTGACCAGCCCAAAACCATCAAGCACCGTAACGCCGTCCTGATTGCTGCAGGTGGTTTTCAAACGGACCCGATTTTTTTCAGT
>JAKLHG010000950.1 GCA_022710255.1 Candidatus Hydrogenedentota bacterium | reverse complement strand
CACCCGAAGTCGTCGTAGGCGATCATGTCATCCTCCACGCCGAGGCTGTGGAGCACGTTCGTGCAGGCGGAGAGCATCATGGGCGGGCCGCAGAGGTAGTACTCGATGTCCTCGGGGGCGGGGTGCTTGCTGAGGTACTCGTCGTGGAGCACCTGGTGGATGAACCCCGTGAGGCCGTCCCAGTTGTCCTCGGGCTGCGGCTCCGAGAGCGCCGTGTGCCAGGTGAAGTTGGGGTTCTCCGCGGCGATGGCGTTGAAGTCGTCCTCGTAGAACATCTCGCGCAGGCTGCGCGCGCCGTACCAGAAGGTGACCTTGCGGCCGGTCTTGATCCTGCGGAACTGGTCGAAGATGTGGGAGCGCATGGGGGCCATGCCGGCGCCGCCGCCGATGAAGCACATCTCGCGCTGCGTCTCCTGGGCGAAGAACTCGCCGAAGGGCCCGGAGATGGTGACCTCGTCCCCCGGCTTGAGGGAGAAGATGAAGGAGGACATGAGCCCCGGCGGGATGC
>JAKLHG010000095.1 GCA_022710255.1 Candidatus Hydrogenedentota bacterium | reverse complement strand
GCCTTCCAGCGTCGTGTCCGTTACCAGCCGCGCTACGATCTTGCGCTGCGCAGTAGACACGACTATTGTGTGCTTTTCCTTGCCCCAATCAATACCTACCCAATACGTTTGACTTTTCTGTTTGGCATTCATCATACTCTCCTTATGTTGTTACGGATTTGGACGCACGTCCCACGGAGCCCAGCCTTATAGAAGAGCGCTCGAAGCGCGGCATTTAATTAGGGCTTATAGGGATACGGACGGCGCCAGACAGGCTTTTTTCAGTCATCCATGACGAGGGACTGGGGTCTTGACGCCGTCCGCGTCCAAATCCTGTTGGACAATTCAACTATGATGCGCAATTCGCCGGTTGGTTATCCACATTTGCTTTGCTACGGAGGGTTTCCAAAGTACCCTCTCTCGCAAATGTGGATAACCAACGTGGCAACTATAAGGGACTGATGACGAAATAGCCATTGGTAACGCAGGAATACAGGTACTTTGCTGCCATTGGCTATTTCGTTGTCTGTCCCTTTCTTGCGGCCTATACGAAGAGGACTGTACAAGAGTTCCGACATGGATTTCGAAATATCATTTTCAAACCCGGCCGAGGTCAGGAAGTCTGTACTTCCCAAATCCGCACCTAAGAAACCGAGTTGTTGGCGTAAAGCCAATAGGGACAAGGAACGTAGAAGCGGCATCCTGCCGCTTTGCATCAAGAAGGACATGCGGGCTGCAGTCACGATGGAAGCGGCAGGATGCCTCTTCTACGTTCGCGCCATTCCTTACGTGCGGATTTAGGCGCTTAAGGCCATTTCTCTGACAAATAATTATGAGTTCAGTTTCTTACCATGAGGAGCGTTATGTCCTGGTTGAGTTCAAAAATCCAAAAACAACGCGCCATTCCGGTTTTTCGCGTTGTCCAGTACCGTGCTTCGAACCAAGTCGACCTTCGCGAAAAAAAACGGAATGACCGTGGTTAGAGTTGTTTGTAATGAAAGACGATGGTACATTTATGTTGCGCCGAAGGCGCCTCTTCTTCCGGGCGTAGTCCCGGACGAAGTGTAGGCGCTTATGACGATTCCGTTGACAAAAAATTATGCGTTCTGAAAATACTGGGAGCGCCGGCATCCTTGCTGGCTGGCGCGTTCAAGATAGACTATGCTGTTATCCCTGCCGGCAGGGATGCCAGCGGTCCCGGTGGTTTAATACCCAGAAGTTCGCGCCAAAGACGCCTCTTATACCGGGCGACGTCCGGGAAGAAGTGCAGTCCCTTACCTTTTTGATACGTCTGCCGACTTGAGGAAAGGATTTCCTATATGCCGCTGATAGAGGATGGACGCGCGCAGGTCTATACGCCCATGGTGTGGCGTTCATTCGCGAAGATCAATTTGTACCTGGATGTGTTACGCAAACGTCGTGACGGTTACCACAATATTGAAACGATATTCCAGACCGTCAGTCTTTACGATGAACTCACCTTTATGAACGACGAAAATCTTTCCTTGTCGTGCAATGGGCCGGGATTGGATGTGGGACCTTCCAATCTTGTGTGTCGCGCCGCGGCGTTGCTCCGGGAGGAAACCGGATGCCGAAGGGGAGCGCTCATCCATTTGGACAAGCGCATTCCTGTCGCGGCGGGATTGGCCGGCGGCAGCGGCAACGCGGCCGCCACGCTTGCCGCGTTGAACCATCTGTGGGATCTGCGGCTCTCTTTGGGACATCTGGCGCGCCTGGCGCGCGGACTGGGGGCGGATGTCGCGTATTGCCTCTATGGCGGTACCATGGCGGGAACTCAGCGCGGGGAAGCGTTGGTTCCGTTGCCGCCGGTACACGAACAGTGGTTCATCCTGGTCCATCCTGCCGCTGCCATGAGCACGACTTCCGCCTATAACCATGTTCTTCTTGAGATGAGCCCCGAATCCCCTTTCGCCGGAAGAACCCCTGCCTTCCGCAAAGCGATTCACGCCCTGGCGGAAGGGGACTTTGCCCGGGTGCTTTTCAATAGAATGGAAAAGCCCGTCTTCTCAGAGCATGATGCTCTGGAAGAACTGAAAGAACGGTTATACAAGGCCGGTTGTGGGGCTGTCGCCATGAGCGGCAGCGGTCCCACACTCTTCGGGGTGTGCTCCTCCCGGCAGGAGGCACTCAGGATTGCGGAAGTGTTCCATGCCGAAAAACCGGAGTGTCCAACCCGTGTGGTGAATCCTTCGCCGAAGGGTATTGAGTGGCTCCAATAACAGGCACGGCGGTTCCCTCCCTCATCTTTACTGGCGCCTTTCCTTTTTATAGTGCAATCACATTGTGTATACTACGTAGACTGCTAATAGAAACATGATAAGTAACGATCAGGGCGTCATGAGGAGTGTATTCACGCTAAGGGGCTAACCCAAACTCAGATTTCCTTAACCCGTTGAAAATGCGCATGCACTGGTAAACAAACGAAAAGACGGAGCAAAAAGGGACTGATGACGAAACAGCCATCAGTAACGAAGAATCCACGCCTTTCGCTGCAATGGGCTATTTCATTGTCTGCGGTCTCCGCTATTCCTTAGGCGCGGATGTAGGATGGAGTGTACGGATTGACGACAGAGCTACAATTGGAAGTGGGCAGGGTGCTCGCGGAGCGGTACGAGATACGCCAGAAACTCGGACGGGGCGGCATGGGCTCCGTCTACCTGGTTTATGACCAAAAAACAGGACGGGAAGTGGCGTTGAAAATGCTTCACGCGAAATACGCGGGCAGCAAATATGCCATTGCGCGGTTCATCCGCGAAGTGACAACCGCGCGAAGCCTCAATCATCCGGGCATCGTGAAAATATTCGATGCCTGCAAATCCGACGATATCCTGTTCTATACCATGGAATATGTGGAAGGTAAAACCGTGCGTCAGTGGCTGCAGGAAAGGCACCGCCTGGAATTCAAATCCGTTGTCCGGGTATTGTGCCTGGTGGCGGACGCGTTGAGCCACGCCCATAAAATCACCATCCACCGCGATCTCTCCCCTGAAAACATCATGGTCATGAGAAACGGGTCGATCCGTCTGTTGGACTTCGGCCTTGCAAAACTCGATGACCAGTTCAAAGGGCTGACCGTCGTAGGCACCAATCTCGGAAAATTCCGGTATACGGCGCCGGAACAACAGTTGGATCCGGCCAAAGTGGATTATCGGGCCGATTTGTTTTCTCTCGGGGTGATGTTTTTTGAATTGCTTACCGGCAGAGCGCCCCATCCGGGACACAGACTCAGCCAGTTATGCCCCGGTTTACCGCCGGGGGCGGACGCTTTCGCGGAAAAAGCAATGGCGCCGGATCCCGATAAACGGTTTCAGACCGCGGTCGAATTCCGGGATGCGCTGCTCGAACTCTATCGAAGTTCCAGAAGCGCATCAGAACAGGATACCGTTCTCCGGAAAAGTCCTATACAAAAGTGGTATCAACGGATTTTCGCCTTCTTTTCAGGCCGCTCTCGCCGCGGACAGCGGAAAAACGGCGACAAAGCCAAGTAGGACCACGCAGGTCTTTGACACGAGGCCCGAAGTGCTAAAGGCCCTGCCATCGGCGTATCAATCCACGCGCCCCGCGCGGGGCGCAACCGAAACATGTGGCGCATCGCCTGTACCGACTTCCCTGTTTTGTACGTTGCAATATCCATTTGGCAACGCAAAGAGTGCGAAGTTGTACTTCGCAACTGTGCGGATTCGAAAATCGGGCATCGGGAACCCGTCATCAGCTCCGTATTTTAGCAGGCGTACCTTCCCAAGTGCGCCATCTTGCCACGCGTGCTCGGGGTTGTATTTCGGCGCACCCGGGAAGGTATGCCCACGAGTCCCATGGAGTTATGGTGTATTTCGTTCCTTGCCAAATATCACTTGGCAACGAGTATGGGTGTGCAGGTGTTGGTTCGATTTCAAGAAGGATATTGCGCCCAGACAGAGCAGTATCGCCACCATCATGCTACTCATGGGCCCCGGGGGGAGTTGGGTGAGTACCACCAGTTCAATATGGTCGGAATCTACGATGGACAATTCGTCCATGGCGCGGCAGAAATAATGCCCTGCGTCTTCGGGGGCCAGTTCCGGGAAGAAGAGGCTGGAATCGATTGCATCGGCAATGGGAGTATAGGTCTCATCGGTGTGGATACGATACCATTGATAGGTGATGGTGCCCTGGCCTCCGTGGGTGGTTACCCTGAGCGTAAGGGGAAGACCGCTGTTTTTGTATTCAAGGGTACCGCAAAGCAACTGAATAGAGAGTGGTTCCGACTCGCCTTCGGTTGCTGCTTCACCTTCGAGTGAGGGTTCACCTTCGAGCGCGGGTTCACCTTCCTCCGGTGATACCAGCGTTATGGTACCTGGGACGTATAGGACATCTGAAATATCCTGGGCATCCGCCGTGCTGAACGAACGGGGGATGGGAACATCGCCGAAGGAAACGAGGGTAGTCCCTGTGAGCATGTCAGAGGCGAGGAAGGTTAGGCGCGCGATTTCATAGGTGCCCGGCGCGAAAGTTTCCATAAAATCAAGGCCTATGAGAATACCCAGTTTACCATTTGGTGTTTCGTTTTCATTTCGGACGAAGGCGGCGTTTGGCGGAAGGCCGGAACCGCGCAGTGCGGACTGATAGGTCAGGTAGGACAAATCAAAAGCAAAACTAAACCCGGCGGCATTTTCCACGCCTTGAGCCTCAAGGAGAACAGAGAGGGTGACCTCATTCCCGGAGATTACCTCCATAGGTACGATTCGCACGACGGTCGTGCTATTGGCGGCATTGCCAGACGCTTGCCGAACTTGTGTTGATGCGGCATGCAGCGGAACGGTTGTCATGCTCCAAAGACAGATTAGCATGAATGCCGTCACAGGCAGGGCGTGTAAGGGATTGCAGTCTGTTCTGCCGCATCTACCGGTGGTGGGCGTTCGGGGGATTTGCATGCGCATGCCTTTCCGCTTGCTTTTGAAATGTCGTGGTTAATAGAAATATGGGGCATGGGATAATGCTAATTCTATTCGGCGTCAAAAACAACGCATGGAGTATACCCCATGTCACGCCAAAATAATAGCATCCGGCTTCGTAGCATTCAAGGTTGCCAATGAAATCGGTCTATCAGCGCTCCAAGGCGGGTGCTGTTCTCAGGTTTAAGCGTATGGACAGTCATCCAAAATCTGGTGCCCAAATTCCTATTTGGGAACCCGTTAAAAGCCATCTTTAACCCGTCATTGTGAGCAAATCTTCCTGATGCCGAGCCGGGATAGTCGTTCTTAATGAAAGTCTGTGCTGCACATATCGACGTTGTCTTGCACAAGAGGCGATGGCGCTTCCGGCGATTTGACATTCAGAATACAATATCCTTAAAATGTGTAGGCAATGGGGCGGCATAGCCAAGTGGTAAGGCAGAGGCCTGCAAAGCCTTTATACCACGGTTCGAATCCGTGTGCCGCCTCCATTTTTTTTGTCCTGCCGAATCGCATAGGGGTACCAGGGATGCCGGGGGGGGGCGTCCAGGTTTGGGGAATATTGCGGAAGGGGGACGTCTTGCGACTACCTGCGCAAAATTCAACTGCGGGGATGGGAATAGAGGCAGGTACGACACCCCCCCCCCATGCCGCAGGGCAGGAATCGGGGGGGGGGCAGCAGAAGTGCCTAAGTGCAGACTTCCTGACCTCATTGGGGTTATTCGATGATTACTCGGAATTCGGTTTGGCACTTGTTTGATGCCATGTTCGTATAGGACCGCAAAAAGGGACAGACCACGAAATAGCCAATAGCAGTAAAGGGCATTCATGCTTCGTTACGGACGGCTATTTCGTCGTCAGTCCCTTTTTGCTCCGCTTTTTTGTTTGTTTTCTAGTGCCATGGGCATTTCCGACGAGACCAGGATATCTGAAGTGGCGCGGTGAGTCAGGCCGGCCCTTTACTTTCCGAATGCGTATCTCACAATATCAGTTACGGGATAGCAGCCTTTCCGTAATGGCCGACCCTTTATAGAAAGAACCCTACGGCGCTCGTCTGTGGCTATCCTGTTGTAAGGCACATGACGAAAACAGTTCCCCCAACTGTATGCCTATTGCGCCGGAATGAAGTTTACTTGTGGCTCCGGTTGGTCAGGTCCGGTCACGCGGGTGTGTTTAAAGGAGACTGGTAATATCCGTCAATAAAGAGCCCGCATCGGTAGTATCCGTAGACCAATCGTAAGGGTCGCTGCCACTTTGTTCTTTTGATACAACCAAGGTGCCTATCACCTGCAGGATTTGACCGGCCACGCTCATAATGTCCCCCAGGATAATCTGGGCGTGTGCAGGTTTCCCCGAGAGGTTTAAAATGTGTTTCATGCTCATAACCTTTACTGTTACACCTGGCTAAACAGTTCTAAATGCGCCCGGGCTGTGCGTAGCGAGATCAATTACCTGATGCATTATACGCGTCTCCTGCCTGTCAGCGCAACACAATCTTACCGGCGTTGTGAACAGCACACCAATGGCGCGTCCTGTGCCATACTCGGGCGTCAGACTACTTTACCATTAACGACGCCCTCTGTCACACGGTACCAATAACTCCGGAACGGTGTGTTTTGCGGACCGGTCCATAACATTTCTGCCTACGGACACCTGTTGCGGAAGGATGTAAAAAATTCTACGGCACCGGAAGAAACCGGTTCATGCCAAGCCTTCATGGGCGTGACCTGCGGCACTTCATTCATTATTCCATGCTGCTGCGATTTAATAACCGCCGCCGAGGGGATTTCCAGGATAATCCCCAAAAAGCAGGGATTTGATAAAGAAAACAATGTACATCAAGTTTACGCCGATGAAGAATTCCAACATAACCGGTATTCCTTATTTCGTCGTCTTCGAAACACTGCATAGGGTTTGCCAAACGTTTATAATCAGGCTGTCAGGGTTTGATCCCCGGTTTGCCAGCATTCAATCTCATGCAATTATACACAATTTGCGGCACAAAAAAGATATTCGAGTATTTCGTGCATCGATCTTTCCACTGATGCCTGCCGGGAATATAAAGCCAGGATTCCCGCCGTCAAACTCAGGGGGCGAGTAAGAGGTAATCGAGGCCAAACATATTCCCCGGCCTGGCTTCAGCCCGGCATCCTGCGGATTCCACCTGCAACAGGTTCTCCCCTTGTTTCAGGTGAAACCTGCCCAGGCTGCGTTCTTTGGCGACAATGACTTTTTCGTGGTAGAAGTCGATTGGGACTCCGGCCTTTTCGCCATTGATGTAGAGTTGATGAATGCCATAGTCCGGCGCCATGGTGAAGGCCGCCCGCACTTCATATTCACCGGGTTCCTCCACGGAGAAGGCAAGGGCCAGTTTGTCGCCGGTGCCGGCATGCTTCCACCATAATTGAAAGGCCCGGCTCCAGGGCCAGGGACCGCCCTGCACTTCCGCCGTGCCGTTGCTTACGGAAACGACCCGCATTTTTTCACCTTCCAGGGCGCCTTCCACGCCCGGGGGTTCCGGGATATCCGGCACCACCAGCAGGTTCGGGTCTATGGGCGCAAAGTTGTCCGTTGCGCCGGGCGCACCATACCAGTAAGCCATGATGGCCTGGGTGATTTTGGTGTCGGCCCAATGCCACACTTCCAGGTCAAATTTGAGGGAGGCTTTAAAGGGAATGTTGTCCATGATGTGAAAACGGCTCACGCAACTGTGCCCCATGTTACCAGGGCCATCACAGCGGACCTGGTTATGGTAGGCATGGGTAAAGAGCGCCGTATTACACCAGGCATACCCGAAATAATCTTCCGTGCCCGTGCCGAAGAAACCGGGAAACGCTTCCCCATCCACGTAAATCTTCTCATCGCCTTCGCCCCACCAGTCCTTCACGGGGTTCGCGATATGCAGCATGACCCCGCAGAAACGTCCGGTGCCGTTTGCCTCGAGGTAATTCCAGTCCTGCATCGGCCGCGTTGGAATATCCTTTTCCGCGCGCCACTTGGCGTGGAAATAAAGGGAGTCCTCCGTCCAGGGCCGGTCTTTCACGCCGAGGACGCCTTGCAGTTGTATGGCTGCACCAGAGAGATTATGTATCCGAATGACGGCTTCCCGCTTGAAAGGCATGACCCAGGAACTGTACAGGGTCCCGTCTTCCAGAACGCCGCTTGGAAGGGATTTATAGGGATTGACACCGGGCGCCGTACCGAAAAAATCTCCCAGCGGCGCCAGTATCGCGGGGCTGTGTTCGTCGAAAGCGATGGAGACAACGCAACCGCGCAGGGCCGTTTCTACGTTTTCTGCCGAAACCTTGCAGGTAATCCGGCATAGGGCCGCCGGGCCGGGCAGGGTAGTGGACTCACCGGCGCCCGGGGTGAGAGTCACATCATAGGGCGTAAGCGTCCCTTCTTGAGTGTTGACAGGCTGGCTTGGGTCGGCCAGGACCTTTGAGACGGCCTGTATTTTTTCGGAACAGGATTCGGCCTCCGCCGCCGTGTAGGTCCTGACCGGAGTGCCTTCCTTATAAGTCCTGTAGTCGATTATGTAATAGATGTTTCCCTCCGTGATGGTGACTTTACAGTGTTCAGCATAGGGAATGGGGAAATAACTGTTCCACCCCCGGCTGCGCTCGCCGCAGAGTGGAGTGATGAAGGGAACCTCCTTACCCCCCAGAAAGTCCTGAAGCGGCATTTCTATGGCTGGAGAGGCCTGCCGGTCAAGATAAAATTTGACAACACCACCGTCATTTGGATTGGCGGACCAGAACCGTACTATCGCGCCGGGGCCTTCCGCGTCCATCAGCACATATTCCACTTTCCCATCGATTTGTTCTTCCCTGAGGTGTTTGCCCCGGTCCCCATTGGCAAACCAGTTTTCCTCTGTGAGAACGGTGGGGTCTGTGGACCGCCTGTCATAACTTGCGAACTGGTGTGTTGTGTAGTTTTCCTCCGTTCTGGTCAGGCGTTCCAGGTCGGTCATTTCATCCAACAACCCGTTCAGATCGATGGCAGATTCCCCATGTGCCTGCGCCAGCGGGAATAACAGAATACTTGCCGCAAGCAGGCTTACAAGAAAGATTTTGTTGTAAAGCATAGCCAACCCTTTCCTTGTGCGTTTTGTTTCGATTATGCTAATGATGCGCCACCCGCAATCATACCGCGTACAGGCTGTGCGGGCTTATCCCGATGCCGCTTTATCCATAATGTGGATGATATCGTCCAGTTCACCGGCGTTTCGAAAACCAATGGTGAAGGCGTCAATACATTCCAGGCTCATGGCGAATTTCAGGCATGCTTCCCGTTCTGCAGCATGTTTTCCTTCCCCCAGTATCTTCATGCCGATAACACCCTTCCCCTTCGCCCGTGCTTCACCCAGCACGGCCTTAATCTCTTCCTGTGTGCCGTCCATATGCGTTCCAAACGGATTGATGCGGCCCAGAAGTATGTCCACCCAGTCGTGTTTCGCCGCAGCCTGAAGGGCGTGCAAATGATGGCAGGATACGCCCTTTGCCTTGATGACGCCCTTTTGTTGGGCCTCGCTGAGCGCGTCCATGCATCCTGCCAACTGTTCCGGCCAATCGCCTGTGGTCAGGCAGTGCAACAAAACCACATCAAAGTAGTCGGTGTTGACCTCCTGACGCATGCGGTCCAGATCGGCTTGTATCTCTGCTGCCGTCGTGGCGCGGCTTTTGGTCAGGATGAATAATTCTTCCCGTTTCATTCTGGCCTCCGCCATGGCATCGCGGAGGTATTCATGGGAACCGTAGGAATCCGACAAATCATAATACCGTATGCCCCGTTCATAGGCATGGGTTAGTGTTTTAAGAAAGGTTTCACGTCCCTGGCGAATTTGTTCGGAGTTTTTGTTCCAGGCACGGGTGCCCGTTCCAACTCCCAGGCGGGTGCATGAAAGCCCGGACTTGCCCAAGGCGCACCGCACCGAGGCTGCAGGCAATGGAGTACCGCTAGTGTCGGCGACACCAAAGGACTGCCGCAACCCCACCGTGGCGGCAATCGTTCCCGCCGTTCTCGTTATAAACTCGCGGCGATTGATACGTCTCATTTTTCAGGAATCCTATCTGGCTGTTTTGGATAGTTGAGGTTGCGGGGCCCTTTTCTCCTGGTCCGGAACTGTAACAAGGTAAGGATTTGTTTTTTCTCTTTACGGATAGGCCTGCCGTAACCGGTGTTTTGAATCTTTTGGAGTGCGTAAGCCGTGTTTGCGCCGTTTCTTTCTTGCTGATTTGAAATAAAACGCGAGTTATTAATAGTAAATTCAAAGCCTAAGTGCGTGTACGGAAAGTCGAGATTGCTTCACTTTGTTCGCAATGACGGCTTTATGGATGCTATGTCATTGCGAGTGAAA
>JAKLHG010000949.1 GCA_022710255.1 Candidatus Hydrogenedentota bacterium | reverse complement strand
CAAATTGCTCCTCCAGTCCCTCCAGTTCAGGCAAGGCGCCTGCCTGAAGCAGGTCGCCAAGGACCTGGGCCAACTGCACTTCACAGGCGCCGTTGGCCGCTAAGTCGAGCAGGCCGACCATGACCTTGCAGGCTTGCCGTTCCGGTAGCTTCTCACTCAGACGTTCCCAGGTCTGCCGATATTCGGCACGGGGAAACATGTCATCGCGCAGAACCCAGCGCGCAAAGGCACCCGGCTTTCGCTTCAGCGTCGGGACCAAGTGCCGGTAGTCGATGACCTTGCCCCGCTGCTTGCCGGGTGGCACCACGCCGCGCACGGTTTCAAAGACGCACACATCGCCCAACCAGGCTTCGACACGCTCCGGATAGATGCGGAACTTGGGACGATGGCCGATCAGCCGGGACGGAACGCTGTAGAGGATGCGCTTGACGCTGACGGTGCTGTATTTGGTGACCCGGGCATCCGTTTCTTCGTACTCGCTGGTGCGCCGTACCGGCAAGGGCTTGAG
>JAKLHG010000948.1 GCA_022710255.1 Candidatus Hydrogenedentota bacterium | reverse complement strand
AACGGGCGCTTCAATGGGGCCGCCGATTTTCATCGGCGGAAATGGCTCATTTGTCATCCTCCGTATGCAGGCCCCCCGCGGCTTCAATGGGGCCGCCGATTTTCATCGGCGGAAATCGCAACCGATACATCAAACAACACTTGGGGGCTTATGCTTCAATGGGGCCGCCGATTTTCATCGGCGGAAATCCAGTCATCGAAGCGGGGGCGTACCCGCACATGCTTTGCTTCAATGGGGCCGCCGATTTTCATCGGCGGAAATTCCAAGTACTATGTTTTGTTTCATGTATTGCAATCTGCTTCAATGGGGCCGCCGATTTTCATCGGCGGAAATTCAGTGAGACATGGGTTGTTGATGCATGTTTTGATGGCGGCTTCAATGGGGCCGCCGATTTTCATCGGCGGAAATACTGGCATCCTATGATTGCCGCCGATGAGATTGCGATTGCTTCAATGGGGCCGCCGATTTTCATCGGCGGAAATCCTGATCCATTATTACCACTGATACCAA
>JAKLHG010000947.1 GCA_022710255.1 Candidatus Hydrogenedentota bacterium | reverse complement strand
AGCACCGTCTGGCGCTGGGTCAGGCCGAGGTCCAGCAGGCGATGGTGGAGGTGGCTGCGGTCGGGTTCAAAGAAGCGGCCCTCGGTCACGCTGAGCGAGTTCGCCGGAGCGGGTCTTACGCTTCAATGGGGCCGCCGATTTTCATCGGCGGAAATTGTCCAGGTCCATTTGTTCCAGTTTGTCCATCAACAGCTTCAATGGGGCCGCCGATTTTCATCGGCGGAAATGGAAATGAACGCCAAAAAGCCCACTCATTTCCGCGGGCTTCAATGGGGCCGCCGATTTTCATCGGCGGAAATCCATCCCCGCGTGCGGCATATTCCGCCACTTAGAGGGCGCTTCAATGGGGCCGCCGATTTTCATCGGCGGAAATCCCCTCTCCCAACGCCACACGGAAGGCACAGAACCGCTTCAATGGGGCCGCCGATTTTCATCGGCGGAAATGGCCACCGTCCCGTTGCGCAGGGTATATGCGAGCAAGCTTCAATGGGGCCGCCGATTTTCATCGGCG
>JAKLHG010000946.1 GCA_022710255.1 Candidatus Hydrogenedentota bacterium | reverse complement strand
CTTGATGGTGATGCTCATAATTGGTTCCTCCCGGCCTGCGCCGCAAGCGCCGCGGCGGACAGGTCTTCATGCAGGTATCCGGCGTCCATCAGTTCCTGGTTGATCCGCCCGGCTTCGATCTCCTCCCGCCGGATGCGGGCCATGAGTCCGGCGAACTCCTCAGCGTCGTTCGGGGAAATGCCATGTCGCTCCTCGATGCGCCGCATGCGGGCGTCGAGGTTGGCGAGCAGTTCGAGAGTGTGGTCCCGTAGTACGCCTTCGCGCTTTTCCTGGGGTGACGGAATGAACTCGGTCAATCCGCCTTGTCTGCGAACGATCATGACATCCCTCCGATCAGCTCAGCGTCGCGCCGAGGGTGTGAATCCTCGGGTACACCAGGTTGTTGCCGGTCATCTCCGCCTTGTAGCGGACCTTGTTTCCGTTCGGATCAGTGAAGTTTCTCGTGAGCGTGTACTCGGTCCACTCCTGATCGATCTCCCGCGTCGTCAGGATCGACATGGCTTCCCAGGTCGC
>JAKLHG010000945.1 GCA_022710255.1 Candidatus Hydrogenedentota bacterium | reverse complement strand
AGACCTTCGACCAGCTCGCGGAGGGATTGCGCACCTTGAAGGCGGCCGGCATCGACGATGCCTACGTGCACCTCGACGGCTGGGGGTTCTACGGCTACGACAACGGCCATCCCGACGTGCTGCCGGTGGGCGAGGAACAGGGCGGCTGGGACGGCCTGCGCCGCTTTGCCGCCACGTGCGAGGAACTCGGCTACCTGTTCGCGGTGCACGATCAGTACCGCGATTTCTATCTCAACGCGGTGTCGTTTGACGACCGGCTGGCGGCGGTGCGCCTCGACGGCTCGCGGGAGGAAACCTCGACGTGGTGCGGCGGCCCCCAGACCATCCTGAATCCGCGCTTCGCGCCCGGGTACGTGCGCCGCAATCACGATCTGTTCGCCGCGCAGGGAATCAACGTGCGCGGCGCGTACCTCGACGTGTTCGCGGTCGTGCCGCTCGAGGAAAGCACGCTTCCGGCGCATCCCATCACGCGGAGCGATTGCGCGCGGTATCGTCGCGACTGCTTCGACCTGCTC
>JAKLHG010000944.1 GCA_022710255.1 Candidatus Hydrogenedentota bacterium | reverse complement strand
ATGATCCTGGAATCATATGGTGTTTGCATAGAGTATATGAACGTGGCAACAAGGATGTCAAGGGTCGCTTGCGAGAAGTATGCACAAAGATGCCGGAGGAATTCAACTACGAGGCGATTCAGTATGCAAATAGGTGAGTTCTTGCCTCGGTCAATGGCTCCGCGCATGTGGGAAGTAGGGGTGTGGTGGAGATGGTGGACGACATAGCCTTGGCAACGGGGTTCACGCTCGTTCCCAAGTTTTACTCTTGTCATTACCCACATCTTGTGCTTTTTCGGAATTATTCCACCACATGTTGTGTCTTGCCTTTAAACTGAAGAAAGGCAGATGCTTATGGACGCACACACGTGGGCGCATGAACAGTTTTTTGGCGTGAAGCTTCCAGACCTGCGCCTGAGACGGCGTCTGGTGGAAGTGGCGGCGCGCATTCGCGCGCACCCGTGCGGCACGCTTCCGCGCGCGATGCGCGGAAAGGCGGCCTTGAAAGGGGCGTACCGTTTGCTGGCACATCCGAAG
>JAKLHG010000943.1 GCA_022710255.1 Candidatus Hydrogenedentota bacterium | reverse complement strand
GTGCCCCAGCCCCAGAAGGGCGTACCCCAGGTCCCGATCTCGATTTCAGCCAGCGGCTGATTCTTTTTCACTACCTCGGCAATCCTGAGCGTATTATCAATAAACGTATGAGCCGTACACCCATTGCGTGAGCAGCCGCCCGGATCACCCGGGAAAATACCCACCACATCCAATCCAGGAAGCCGCTTTGTCCACTGATCCCATAACATCACCACCTCTTCCCACTCGGCAGGCACGTTTGGACAGTGGGTATGCCAGTCATCGCCAACGGTGGTGAGCGCGGCAAGAAGTTTCACGCCCACTCCGCGTTCCTTTCCATGGGCGATGAGGGCGTTCATTTGCCGGGCAAAGGCTTCTCCGAAGGGTTGCTCCAGTCCGGCGCGACTGAACAGGCGGGGAACGAGCCAAAACTCAAAATGGGTGAATCCGAAATCGCCAATCATGTTGATGAACTGAAACCAGTCTTCATCCCTCCATCGGTAGGGCAGGTCCGGATAAATCATGTTTGGATTAAAAG
>JAKLHG010000942.1 GCA_022710255.1 Candidatus Hydrogenedentota bacterium | reverse complement strand
GCCACCACCATTTCTACCTTTAATATGATAAAAAACATGCCTTATGTTTTAACAGCTTTTATTATTGGCTCTGCTTCAGACCAATTTTCTGCCAAAAACATAGCTTTTCTTTTAGGAATCATCTTAGCCTTTTTCCTCTTGTTTCCAAACAGCAAATCAAAGACCGCGATTTAGCCCGTCATGGTGTTTAATTTTGTCCATCATTGTCATCCATCCCGTCATTGCGAGCATAGCGAAGCAATCTCACGTCACTAAAGTATACAAAGATGTATACCACCCTTACACAAGGTCAGATCGCCACAGTTGTTCCATTCCTTCGCGATGACGCCCCCTCCCTTCCCTTGATCAGGACAAAGTAGAGACGCCCCGTCGGGGCGTCTCTACTGCTTCACATACCACAAAGCACCAGAGCACCAGAGCTCTAGCGCACCAAAAAGATGACTTAGGGTCATCTTTTTGCTATAATACCCTTGTTTCTGGAGATGTATTGAATTGACAGAAAAAGCACTTTTAAAGA
>JAKLHG010000941.1 GCA_022710255.1 Candidatus Hydrogenedentota bacterium | reverse complement strand
TGGAATCCAAGGACATATTCACTCGATAGTTAGGGTATCGGGTGTATATGGTATCCGAAATGAAAAATGGGGCCTAAGCCCCATTCTCAAGGTCAGTACTTTCCACAGAGTCACCTGGGCAGTAATCGACAGCTGACCGCTGCCATTGGCTGGTTGCGGGGGCTGGAATCGAACCAGCGACAAGAGGATTATGAGCCCCCTACTCTACCGACTGAGTTACCCCGCAATGATCGGAATCCTTGGCTGGGAGGGTTGGGCTCGAACCAACGACCCGGTGATTAACAGTCACCTGCTCTACCAACTGAGCTACTTCCCAATGGGACGGAGTATATCGAAAGGGTAGGGAGAAAGTATGTTGCAAAAATAAGACGAAGGGTTTGGGGAAAAATCATAGCTGGGTACGGATGTAGGACTTACTAGCCCCTGGCTCAAATACCAAACCACCCCCCCCCACCTTTGTTTCACCTGATCTCAGCTGACCCTACCCCCTTCATTGCTCATCGCTCCGCGTATGTGCT
>JAKLHG010000940.1 GCA_022710255.1 Candidatus Hydrogenedentota bacterium | reverse complement strand
GGCAGCCAGCCCATGCAGGTGCCGATGGCCAGGGCGTCGGCGTGCTCCTGCGCGATGAGGGCGTCCAGGGCGACGCTGACGCGGGCGGCCTTCTCGATGTCCTCGGACGTGGGCTCCATAATCCTCTTCGCGCCCTTGGTCCACGCCTCGACCTCCGCGCGGACCGCCGCGGGGTCCGCCGCCGTGATGAGGTCGTCGAAGTCCTTCTCGGCCACGGAGACCACGTCCACGCCGAGGAACTTCTTCACCTCCTCGGGGTTGCGGGCGCGCTCGGTGCCCTGGGCGGGGGGCAGCAGCAGCACGCGGCTGCGCCGGGCCATGGGCACCACGCGCAGCAGGCGCAGGGCGCGCTCCAGCTCGTTCAGGTCGCTGCTGGGGAACAGGGAGACCCGGTGCCCGGCCCGCCGCCAGCGCGGCACGTACATCCAGTCGTGGCCGCTCGCGGGCAGGGCGAACACCGCCATCGCGCGGCCCTCGTCCAGCACCGGCTGCACCGCGCCCCGCATGGAGAAGTTCTGC
>JAKLHG010000094.1 GCA_022710255.1 Candidatus Hydrogenedentota bacterium | reverse complement strand
CGGCGGCCGCATGTCGAATTGGGGATAGAATAGATGCGCCCCATGCGTCAGTCCCATCGCAATTAGAAGTCCAATGACTCCGCCGGTAACCGATAAAACCACTGCCTCTGCAAGAAACTGCTGCAAGATGTCGACGCGCCTGGCGCCAACTGCGCGCCGAATTCCAATTTCGGAAGTCCGCTCAGCGACGCTTGCCAGCATGATATTCATGATGCCGATGCCGCCCACCAGCAATGAAATGGCGGCGATGGCCCCCAGCACGGTATTGAATATCTGTTTCGTCCTTTCGGCCTGGCGCAGCAATTCCAGCGGGACTATCATTTCGTAATCCTTGGTGCGCCGCTGCTTGGACAAAATGTCATCGATGACCATGGCGGTCTCTTCCACGTCTTCCAGGCGGTCCACCTGTATCACCGCTTCATGCAGTTCGACGCGTTCCGCTTCGAAAGTCCCCTGGCTGCGCCGGACCAGTGTTTCCCCGAAGCGGCTTTTGGCCGCCGTCAAGGGAATATATACGCGCGGCGCATAGTCATCCGTATTGCCCTGCGGCGTCGCGCCGGCCGTGGATACCGCCCCAGATTCCGCGGACGCCACCGCCGGCTCCACCACGCCGACCACCTTGTAATAATCCATGGCGATGCGCACATTCCTTTCAAGAGGCGAGGAAAAGGGAAACAGCCTCTCGGCCACCGACGTACTAATCACGCACACGTTGACATGCCCGTCATGCTCGACGGCGGTAAAGAACCTGCCGGCGCTGACCTGCAACTTCCTGACTTCGGGATACCAGGGCCTGACCCCGATGATTTCCGCGTCCACCCGCCGCGTGGCGTTCCAGACATGATTGCGAATGATGCGTCCCGGGGCCAGAATGGTCACGCTAGGTATGGTGTCTTGAATACGCCTCATGTCGTCATACTGCAGCCCATACTCGGAAATACGGCTCTGCTCGGAGGAAATGCGTTCCGTTTCCGCCGGTTTGACGCTGCGCAGAATGATGTTCTGGCTGCCCAGCCTCCGGATCTGCTCTTGCGCCTCATACCCGGCGCCTTCCCCCACCGCCAGCATGGCAACCACCGAACAGACCCCGAATACGATGCCCAGCATGGTAAGGAAGGAACGCAGCCGGTGCAGCCACAAGGTTTTAAACCCCAGCGCCACGGCGCGGCGCAGTTTGCCCAGGGTGAAAAGGGATCGAATGCCCTGCAGGTTAATGGCCGCCATTGCGCGCATCCTCTTCCACACGGCCGTCCCGAAGGCGTACGACACGGTCGGCACGCCGCCCGATATCGACATCATGGGTCACCATGATAATGGTCTTGCCTTGTTCGCGCAACTCGTCAAACAGGCTCAATATTTCCCTGCCTGAACTGGAATCCAAGTTGCCGGTAGGCTCATCCGCCAACAACAGCAGCGGGTTGTTCACGAGCGCCCTGGCGATGCCGACGCGCTGTTGCTGCCCGCCCGACAGTTCCATGGGCTTGTGGTGCAGGCGCGCGCCCAGCCCCACCCGCTCCGCCAGGAGTTTCGCGCGGCGGCTGCTTTCCGAAGACTTGCAGCCCTGGTAGTACAGGGGCACTTCGATATTCTCGAGCACGTTCAATTGCTGGATGAGATTGTAGGACTGAAAGATAAAGCCCAGCCGTGACCCGCGTATTTCCGACAGGTCATCGTCGTCCAGGGTGGACACGTCCGTTCCCCCGATCAGATAGGCGCCCCGGGTCGGCCGATCGAGGCAGCCGAGCACATTGAGCAAGGTCGATTTACCGCAGCCGCTTGGCCCCATGATGGCCACATATTCGCCCTGATACACTTCCAGGTTGATTTCATGCAGGGCATCCAGCACCGTTTCCCCCATATAATAGGTTTTGGTGACCTCCCTCAAGGCGACAATACATTCCCGGTTCATCCCGCAGGGGCTCCCTCAGGTTCCCGCTCTTTGCCTTTATTTTTCCCCTTGCCGCCCTTTTTCTCTCCGTCGCCGCTCTCTTCCCCCTCTGGTTCCTTGCCGGCATCGGTCGGAGCGCGCAGCAACACCTTTTCACCGGGCTGGAGCCCTTCCTTGATCTCGATAAAAGAGATGTTGTATTCCCCGGTTTTCACCGGCCGCTCCTCCACGCCCAATACGCCATCAACGTAACACAACGTTTTTGCATTGACGACATGCACAGCGTTCAATGGCACCTGAAGCACGCCATCCAACACATCAATAATGATTTCCGCTTCGGCGCTCATACCGGGTTTAAGCCAATCAATTTCCCCGTCAATATGGATGACGGTACTGTAGACTTTCAGGTCCGGGCTAAGCCAACGGTTTTGTGAATCCGGCAGCACGGCAATCCGGTAGACCGAGCCGGTCAGTTGTTCATTCGGGTAGGCATCCACACGGATACGGGCCTTCTGGCCGGGACGCACTTTTTTGACGAAGGACTCATGCACTTGCACGCGGCACGCCATCACCGAGGTATCGGGAATGGTAAAGATGACTTGGCGTTCCCGAATGGTGGCGCCCTCTTCTATGGGTTCGCTGCGATAACTTTGTTCCCCCGTGCCGTAGACAACAAGCCCTGTGCGCGGCGCGCGGATGACGCATTTTTCAATCTGCGTGGCCAGTTCCTCACGCTTTCTGGTCTGTAACTTGTGGCGTGCTTCCGCCGAATTTTTCTTCGCTTCACTCTGGGCGATGGTGGACGTGGCCAGTTTTTCGGCGCGTACCAGTTTGCGCAGGGATTCCTCATAGTCGGACAGCAGTTTCTGCGCCTGTTTTGGAAACTCATACTTGATGAATAAATCGCGACTGGTCTCGGCGGACTGCCGGGCAATCAATTTCCGGTTGTAGCCGCTCTGGTCCGTGTCCAGCTGGGTTTTCATAACAAATTCGCGTTCAAAGAGGCGCTTGGTCCCCTCCAGTTTGTTCTCCGCAAGCCCCAGGTCCTGGATGGAAAGGGCCAGTTCATCCTCCAACTGCCTCAGTTTCTGCCTGGCCTCGCCGTCACCCAGTTTTTCCGGATGGGCATATTCGGTAAAATCGATGGCGGCCACATCACGCTTTTCCGACAAGGATGCTTCGGAAGTATCTGTCAGGGAGAGCTTCTCCAGCAGCACTGCAGCCAGTTGTTCCCCGAGATATTTGTCCAGGTCCATTCGCGCGAAACGCACCTCCAGTTCAGCCGCCTTGATATTGCTCTCATTTTGATTCAGTTGGATTTCGTATTGCTCGGTGGCTTCCGTCAACGCCGCCATGGAACTCTGATACTCCAATTCCTGGGCCAGTTGCCTGTCCACCAGATCTTTGGAGTCAAGTTCCACAAGGACCAGCCCCTTTTCCACATCTTCCGGCGTGATAAGGTACCCTTCCTCGATCAGCGTCAAAATTTGCGTGGTACCCTGAACCTCTGATTGTATCTGGAGGGAATCCCGCGCTTCTATACTGCCCCCTTCCAACACGCTGATTTCCATGGGGCCCTCAAAAGCGCTGAAGGAAGCGGCCTTGCTGGTATCGGTATCGGACCGGAGCAGATAGCCCCCTGCGGCCAAAACGGCCAGCAGGCACACGACCACCAGCATCAGGCGAATGATAACGCCTTTTCGGAAAAAACCTGTATTGCGTTTACCCATCACACTGTACTTTCTCGTTTACACCCTCCAGTTAAGACACTATCGGGACGGGTATGGTTTCACCCCATTCAGGAATTTGACGAAGCGCCATACGGCGCCTCAGTGTTGACACACGGTGGGTTATGTAACCCCCCGTAAAGGGGAAGGTTTGTGCGGACTGGAACCCAGAGACGTTGCGGCAAGGCAATGTCCAGAACGGACAGGAACAGGAAACGCCTTGACTATCCCAACACCGCCCCCTGTGGGGAGGATGTAAACACACGCCTTCCATTATAAGAGCAGCCCTTATCCTCACCCCCATGGCGAACACTTCACATCGGCGCGATAGAAAGCGGAAGACAGACCTCGCCGAATGTACATGCCTGACGGCACCTGCCAAGACAGTCCATGTCCGCGCAGCGCCCGCTTACAAATCCTCATTGAAATGGACAGGCACCTCGACTTCAACAGATCCGGCATCCACACGCGTTCTCCAGGATTCGGCAATCGGCTTGATTACCGTGGTATAGGTAACCCAACCTATGACGATGATAATACAGACCGTTCCCCAGTTGATTAATTCGTTAACCCAACGCGGTGTGCTCTGGTCCATGGAATTCGGTCTAAACGACCGTCCCATAAAATTGAAGCGTGCATTGTTTTGTTGCGACCGGGTACAAATCAAATACTGATCACAGAAGGGTTCCGGTTCCAAAGCAAGAAATCGACAATAACTACGTAAAAAACCGAGCACATAGGCATTGCCCGGCATGTTGGCAAATTGCCCTGATTCAAAAGCGATAATATGCTCCGGCAATACGTGCGTTTCGCGGGAAACCGCCTCGACGGAAAACCCAAGCATTTCCCGCCGTTCTTTCAACAGCATGCCGGGAAAGAGTGTCTCTTTCATTCGGTTTCATCCTCCTCGGGCTGCTCTTCATCGGGCAGATCTTCTTCAGGATAATCCTCTTCCGGTTCATTCTCATCGTCGGAAAAGTCCTCGTCGCGTCCATCCTTTTCAAGGGGGTCCACGAGTATATCCCGAGCCTTGCTGCCCGTGTGGGGGCCTACGATCCCTTTTAACTCCATCATGTCAATTAACCGTGCCGCTCTAGTATACCCTACACGCAACCTTCTTTGCACCATTGATATCGATGCCTGCCCGGTCTCCAGCACCACACGGATGGCTTCGTCCAATTTCGGGTCGTCTTCCGAGTCGGTGCCTGGCGTGGAATCTTTACTTTTTCCAAAATTCGCGATTTCATCGCGATATTGAGGGGGGGCCTGCCGCTTTAGATAGGCAATCAGGCTTAACATTTCAGCATCACTGACGAAAGCGCCCTGGATTCGCGCGGGCTTTTGTCCGGCGGGCATGAAGAGCATATCACCCAAACCGACCAAATGTTCAGCGCCGATTTCGTCGAGAATGCATCTTGAATCCACCCGCGATGAGACCTGGAACGAAATACGTGCGGGGAAATTCGCCTTGATGACGCCTGTCAATACATCGACGGAGGGACGCTGGGTCGCGATGATAAGATGGATGCCGACCGCCCGGGCAAGTTGCGCGAGCCTCATGATGGCCTCTTCCACATCGGCCCGGGCCAGAATCATCAAGTCGGCCAACTCATCGATAATACAAACGATGTAAGGCAGTTTACGCACGACATTCAACGACTGGGTTTTTCTGTGCCCCTTCCCCCCTTCCATCTCGATTTCCCCGTTTTCAACGCTGGCGTTGTACACATCGATATTCCGCACGCGCAAGTCCCGAAAGAGCCGATAGCGTTCTTCCATTTCCGTGATCAGCCATTGCAGGGCGACTGCGGCTTTCTTCGGGTCCGTGACAACGGGGGTAATCAGGTGCGGGATATCGTTGAAGATGGACAACTCCACCATTTTGGGATCGACCAGCATCAACTGCAATTCATCAGGGGTGTGATGATACAGGAGGCTCGCGAGCAGGGCTTTGATGCACACGGTTTTGCCCGCACCGGTGGCGCCGGCGACCAGAAGATGGGGCATGCGCGTCAAGTCGGTGATGCAGACTTCTCCGGTGATGTCTTTCCCCAGTGCCAGTTCCAGGCCCTTGCTGGGCCCCGCAAAAACCGGATGCTCGAGGAGTTCACGTATGACCACCGGATCCCGCATTTCGTTGGATATTTCAATGCCGACCCGCCCTTTCCCTGGAATGGGCGCTTCTATCCGCACGCCCTTGGCTTTGAGCGCCAGGGCGATATCATCCCGCAGCGCGAGGAAACGGTTGACTTTCATTCCGGGAGCGGGCTCAAGTTCAAAACGGGTAACGGTAGGACCGCGTGTAACATCGGTAACCTTGGCTTCCAGATTGAAAGTCCGCAGCGTTTCCTCAAGCTGGTCCGCCATCTTGCCCATGATTTCGCTGAGATTTGGAATGATATGACGTTCGGCGCGTGTAAAAAGGTCTATGGAAGGCCGGCGATACTTTTCGGGATACTCATACCCCTCCGGCAATTCATCTTCCGTTTCAATCTTGCGGCGCAACCGGGGTCCACTCGGCTTGGAAGTCACCAACTTATCCGCCACACCTTCCTGCCGCAGGGAAATCCTGCGATTCCCGCCTTCCGACACTTCAGGCGGGTTCGCCTCGTCCCGACTGCCATCCGTTTCTTCCCCGTGAAGGGAGGGCTCACGCCCTTCCTCCGAAACCGAGTTGTCGAACAATTCCCCCTGGGGCGGCGCTTCCCGATAGACGCCCGCCCTGCCATCCAGTGAATCCACCTCCGGGATTTCGCCAAAAGGCGCGTCATTATGACTTCCCCCGGAATTAATAGAACGCACCGGGCCAATCTGCTTGCGCCTCTTCAGCGGTTTTACCGTGTCACGGTCCGTTCCCGCCGTGGTGTTCATTCCGGTTTCCTCCGGCGGAAACAGACTGTCGGAATCCTGAGGCAAAGCCTTGGTGGAAATGTGCGGCCGCAAAAAAGAAACGACCCGGGCCATTACCCCCCTTCGCATCCGTGTGGTGGAGGTATCCTCGTGAGTTACGGGCTCCGTACGACCTGAGCCCGCAACCGTATTCGATACTTGGGACAGCGCTACGGGCGGCTGGGTTTCAAAAAGCCACAAAATACCGCGGCTGAAATTTCGGCATCCCAACCACAGACTTCTCATGAGAAACAGGCAAGGCCTGCGAAGTATCGTGAGGAAGTGAACGAAAAGAAAGTCGGTGGCAATCAAGAGGCCAACTAGAATCCCGATGAAGCCCATAACATTCGAGCCAATCAGGCCGAACCGGGGGAATAACAATTGCTCGGCGATGAAAGCCCCGAACACCCCGCCCGGCTGCGCATTTAAACTGCCTTGAATCTCATTGAGGTGCAACAGCGCCGCGGCGGCAACGACCAACAACAACATGCCCATCAGTCGTGTTGACAACCGACCGAACGGAAAGGGGGTAAAGAGCACAAACCCCCATAGCAGGATGACGGCATAGACCAAGTGGGCGGCATCTCCCACGAGCACGGCAAGAATGCCGACGATCGCCGCCCCCGGCTGTCTAAGCCGATTCGGCACATCCAGCATGCCGTCAAGCGGGCGCCCCGCACTGCCCTCGGCATCGAAGCCATCTGTAATAATCGCCATGAAGATGACGATTGCTATGGCAATCAGTACAAGGCGCACCGGTATACCCTTCCAGTTACTGCGGACATAGCCGCTATCTCCACAACTGAATTCACCCACAGAACCCAAACAACTTGGGGGTATTGTAACAGAGTATGCCTAAAAATGCAACAAAATATTGTGCTTCATAAAATACAAACACAATATATAGATATTTTTGGGATTGTGAAAAGTAAAAAAAAGAATGAATGGCGAGACATGCAGAAACGAAAAACAGGTCCGAAATCCCTTCGCCACCCAGGAAGTCCGGCTTTCAGTCAGGAACAACCAACCGGTGTTATTGGCGCTATCCCCGCCCCCATGGGTGTTTCAGCGGAGTCACAGGGGTTGTGCGAAGGTCACGTTGTGTCAACGTTGGGCAGCGTCCGCATCAGGACAAGGCAGCATGTTTCTCGTGTATTTTTTCCGCCAACCGGTCGAGAGCCTCGAAATCTTCTTTGCGGGGCAGTCCCTTGCACATGACGGAATCCAGCACTTCCACCTTCAGGTTCGGAATAAGCGCTGAGAGTTGTTCCACCGCCTGGGTGCCCCACCCGTAAGATCCGATAATCGCGGCATACCGTACTTTGGGCTTAAGCGAATTGGCCAGGTGCGTGGCGGCAAACACATTGGGATGAGGCCCGAAATGTACCGTGGGCGTTCCGATAACGATCGTTGCGGCGTCCACCAGCGCCATGGCAAGCGCGCCGATGTCCGTGACGGTAAGGTCAAAAAGCTGCACCTCAATGCCTTTGTGGGCCAGGCTGTCGATAAGATGGTTCACCATGATTTCCGTGCTTCCGTGCATGGAGATATAGGGAATGACCACCTTGTTGGCGACCGCGTCTGAAAGCCAGGAGACATAGGCATCGATGATCATCCGGGGCTTGTCGTAAATGGGGCCGTGGCTCGGGGCGATAAGGGCGCAGTCAAGCTTCTGCACCTTGGCAACATTGTTCTTGACGATTTTGCGGAAGGGCATCATGATCTCGGCATAGTACCGTTTGGCCGCTTCACAGACATGGGGATCCTCTCCGGCATACATCCGGGATGTCGCCAGATGCGAACCAAAAAAATCACACGAAAAAAGAATCCGGTCTTCCGGCAGGTAGGTGCACATGGTTTCCGGCCAGTGCACCCAGGGGGTGTAAACAAATGTCAGGGAACAATCACCCAGCGAAAGGGTTTCCCCGTCGGCAACTGTCCGGACCCGGGATGCGGGTAAATGAAGATGGTCGATCAGCATATCCTTTGCTTTGACCGAACAAATGACAACAGCCTCCGGATACAGGGCGAGCACATCGGGCAACGCTCCCGCATGATCCTGTTCCGCGTGCTGGGAAATGACATAATCAATCCGGTCCACCTCTTCCAACTGACTTTTCAGGATGCTCGCCATCGCCGGATCGGCCGTATCGATCAGGGCGGTGGCTTCGGAACCGCGCACGATGTAAGCGTTGTAGCTGGTTCCCTCCGGAAGGGGTATCAACGAGTCAAAAAGCCTCCGGTTCCAATCGACGGCACCCGCCAGGCTCACACGATCATTTATCTTTCTTGCTCTCATCTCAACATGCCTTTCATTCTTGACTTTATTTGTATCCGTGTCAAACAGTCCGGGCACCTGCCACGTCCAAATTCAGAAATGACTTGACCTGTCAAGCGCCGGACATGGACACGAAAATCTATGCTTTTCCCATACCGATGAAACATCTCAACGGTGTTTTCTGTTCCATGCTGCACGGCCAAAACACACGAGCCCTGTCTGACCCGCTGCAACGATGTCCTGAAGTATTGTCTTCATTTTGTAGCCCGCTGATCAAGATCGCCCCTCTTCCGTGGGTACGCTGATTAGGCGGCCCATGTTGTCATAGGCATAGGCGGTTTCGTGGCCCAGGGGTCGGTCAGCAGTGCTAGATTGCCGTTACTTATCATGAAATTTTGCATCATCACGGCCTAATTCGTAGTCTGTCCCTAAATTACCCCTGAATTACCCCCAGGCTGTAATCCGTGAGCGTGCTCAGGCGTCCCAGCGCGTCGTAGGCATACTGAATACCCACCGTACCGTCCAGCCAGTCATTGATCCGCGCCACCCGCGCGGCGCCGTCGTACACATAGTCCGCGTCATGATACGTGGCGCCCGACCAGTAGCGGGTTTTCGTGAGCAGACCCGTCGTGGCGCTGTAAAAGAATTGGACGGGATCGATACTGGCATCCGTGCCCGCGCCAACCTTGGAAACGCGGCCCTGGGCGTCATAACAAATTCTCCGGAATTTGTATAGCCCGTTATATTCCAGCCAGGGACGCATACCGGCGTCATACGCATAGTTGGTGACCTGATTCGCTTCATCGGTCACGCTGATAAGCAAGCCCGCCGCGTTATAGGCATAATACACGGCGTCTACGGGGTCGGTCCGGGAGGTGATTCGTCCCTGGTGGTCATAGGTCATGGTCGTGGTCCGTTCCATAAAATCCGTTTGGGAAACCAAGTGTCCCAGACGATTATAGGCGAAGGTCACACGCTTATTAGAATCGGCCGGCGACTCGATAGCCGTCATCCGGTTCAGTGCGTCATATTCATAGGCGGTTTCCCGGTCCAGGGCGTCCCGGCTGAGAATCATATTGCCCGCGAGATCATACTCGAACTCCGTCACCTGGTTCAGCGCGTCCGTGATCCGCCCGATCTTACCCATACCCCCGCACCCGCAGGTGGCATCTACATATTCATACTGGGTCGTGTTGTTCTGAAGTTCCCCCCATTTTTTGGACAGTTGCGGCGAAAAAATAAGATAGCTTGACGCAACTCACAACAAAGCGGACAATGCCCGCAAAGGAGTCCAAAAAATGGATAGAAAACGCAAAACCCACTCGGTTCAGTTCAAGGCAAAAGTGGCCTTGGATGCAGTTAGGAACGGGCACACGATAAGTGAACTTGCCACGCGCCATCAAGTACATCCCACTCAAATCACTAAATGGAAAAAACAGTTAGTACAAGGCGCACCTGAATTGTTTGCGCGCGAGAAAAAGAGCGGGGTAAGCGGGGTAGGTGATATAGAAAAACTCATGGCGCCACTTTACGAAGAGATCGGACGACTTAAAATGGAGGTCGATTTCCTTCAAAAAAAGTTATAAACCACCCGGCTCGCCTACGGCGCAGCCTGGTGGAATTTGATGGCTCGGGATTGCCCATAGCA
>JAKLHG010000939.1 GCA_022710255.1 Candidatus Hydrogenedentota bacterium | reverse complement strand
TTTCCATCCGCCTTGAAAAGGAAAGGATTTATCCGTAACCCCCTGTCCATACGCCCGCCGAAGCCCCGCCGCCGAAACCGCTGACGCACCAGCAACAGCGATTCGTGGACAGCTTCACCGGGAACGTCAGCGAGACGGCCCGGAAAATCGGCATGAACGAAAGTGCGGCGCGGGCTTACTGGGGACTTACGGAGAATAAAAAAATCGCGCCGTAAGGACTCTTTCACAAGTCTTTACGGCGCAAGTACTTAGCTGGCGGAGACGACGAGACTCGAACTCGCGACCTCCGGCGTGACAGGCCGGCGTTCTAACCAACTGAACTACGTCTCCGCATAAGATATTGCTCTGCCAAGGCGCAAAAAGCATAGCAAATATCCGCCGCATTTTGCAAATATTCTTCCTAGCCTGCAACGACACTGATTAAAATTGTTTTAGGGTAGGTATCTCTTCTAAAATAATGTTCATGCGTTGCCTATATTTTTTTGGCAAACAAGACCCTTTAAAACTATGGCGGAAAAA
>JAKLHG010000938.1 GCA_022710255.1 Candidatus Hydrogenedentota bacterium | reverse complement strand
TCCAGCATACCTGATCAACCATGACCATGGGCCGTTCCGGCGAGAGCCCATTTAGTCGACGCCAAAGCCTGCGCTTTTCTTCCTGAACGGGCAATGCGGCAATTCCCGCCGTACGCGCAGCCAGGTCACGTATGAGTTGAATATCCCGTTTGTCCGGCAACTTCACTTCCTTCCAGTTTAAGCGGGGGATACGGAGCAACAATCCGAAACATTGCGCCGACGTCGGTAATGTTACGAACAGACGTAAAGTTTGCAGTATTATACACAAGAAATGGTAATGGAATATTTCCCAACAAAAGGAGACTTGTTTCTAGGATTCGCCTGTCAAAGGAAACCCGCGTCCAGAAAAGGACTCAAAGAACATCAAGGACTGAAAGGACATTAAGGACCCTGGAAAGCCTAAAACGTAATATATCGAACCTGAATTGCAGTTGTCCTTTTAGTCCCTCACGTCCTTTGGTTCCTTTCGGGTACAATTTTTCCGACCCCGTTAAAACAGCATTCGGAAAAGGAACCTTTC
>JAKLHG010000937.1 GCA_022710255.1 Candidatus Hydrogenedentota bacterium | reverse complement strand
AAAACACGCAGGCGTGAAGGTCACAAAGGAAGAAATAGACACAGATTTCACAGATTACACTGAAAAAATTAATCAGTGAATAATCAGTGCAATTGTGTCAAAAAAAAGGTTCAAACACCGTCATTGCGAACGAAGTGAAGCAATCTCGTTATCTGCATTATTTTTCCTAGCGGCTTTGGGTCTTTGCGAGAGATTTTTCTTTTTTCCTCACGCTAAGGCGCTAAGGCGCAAAAGGGAAAAGAAGAATTAACCGCGGAGGACGCGGGGAGCGCAGAGAATAAAAAATCAGCTCTGCGTGACTCCTCTTACTCGGCGGAGAAAAATTGGTTCAACATCGATAGTCTGAATACGCAGGATAAGGAAAGGTTTTATCCTGTAAATCCTGTTTATCCATGTTAATTTTTAAAATGATATCAAGCGCCAGCGGGCGGCTAAAGAAAAGGTTCAACATCGTCATTGCGAACGTAGTGAAGCAATCTATGTTTAGAGTAATGAGATTGCCGCGTCGTTTCACTCCTCG
>JAKLHG010000936.1 GCA_022710255.1 Candidatus Hydrogenedentota bacterium | reverse complement strand
AGGTCCAGGCGATGCTGGCCGATTCAACGGATTACGTTGACGCTGCCGTAGAGTCGACCGAAGCAGCGGCCAGCAAAGCCGGCGCGAAGGAACCGTGGAAGCTCGCCCTCGAGGGCGCTATCGGAACGAGCGATTACCTGACCTACCTGAAGCAACTCGAGGAGCGGACGAACCGACTCGTCGATGCCGCGGGAAAACTCGGGACAGACACGGCGGCGCCGGTCGAATCGGCGGTCCGCGAGCTCGAGCGGCTGTTCTCGACGCTCGCCGCCGGCGGCACCCTCGGCCCGGGACAGAGTACGGCGCTGCTCGGGGCCCTCGAGGGGTACCGCGACAGGCTCGCCCCGCGCCACTCCACGCGGAGCCGGACCGGGGCAACGCAGGCCGGCGGATTCTCCACCCAAGGCGGCACCGGCCCGACCACGACCTACCAGGGCGGGCTCGGCACGGACAACGCTTCGATCGCAGACGGTATCGAGAGCGCGGCCTACGCTTCGGAGCGCCTGGCCGCGAGCCTTCAG
>JAKLHG010000935.1 GCA_022710255.1 Candidatus Hydrogenedentota bacterium | reverse complement strand
CATTGCACTTGCAGGCGTACACAAAGAACCTCGGGTGGAAACAGACGAGAACGGTGTTGACCATGTCGTCATCCGCGAAATCATGCCGTTCACCTTCTGCTTCGATCATCGCGCCCTCGATTTCGCCGACCTAACCGACTTCCTGGAACGCCTGCTCGAACTCGCCGCAGAACCAGAAAAACTACTGACACTATAATAAAATATCAGCGTATTCTTGCAATAAACCGGGTTCTGGATGTATTCTTTAGACAAGTCCCTTGGCAATGAAGTTTTATACAAGAAAAGAGCATTTCTGAATTGAAGAAATGAAACTGCAGTTGCCGTCATTGCGAGGCACGAAGCAATCTCATCATTGTGCATGCCATCGTATAGCCCCAGATTGCTTCGTTCCTCGCAATGACGATGGTTGACTTCTTGTTATGAACGCATACTGGGTTGCGGGCAACGCCCGCGTTAGTTGGAGAATACTATGAAAGCAATACTACTGCCGCGACGGCGTGCCCATATCCTGCCGGATGAATG
>JAKLHG010000934.1 GCA_022710255.1 Candidatus Hydrogenedentota bacterium | reverse complement strand
GGGAGACCCGGCCTCCGACCCCCCCCAAAAAAAGGGGAGCGGAAGGTTGACATGGGCCTCTCACGGGTGGTAGACTATATGGCCCGTTGAGAGACGGTCCGGGCCCCGCGAGGGGCAGGCGCTCTTTGAAAATTGAATACGATGTACGAGAGATGAGATCGTAGCTTGTGCAGGATGGCAGGCGGCCTTGGCCGCAGGCCATCCCCAAGACGATTCCTTTTCGAGTGATTCGAACATGGGAATCAGACAATCCAACCAGTCCGGCGCCGGGGCAACCCGGGGCCGTCAAGGTTTATACGGAGAGTTTGATCCTGGCTCAGAACGAACGCTGGCGGCAGGCTTCATACATGCAAGTCGAGCGGGCGTCTCTTTTCGGAGAGGCGTTAGCGGCGAACGGGTGAGTAACAGGTGGATAATCTGCCTCCTGGCGGGGGATAACGGCTGGAAACGGCCGCTAATACCGCATGTGATTGCCGGGTCCATGCCCGGCAAAGAAAGGCGCTTCACGGCGTCACCAGGAGA
>JAKLHG010000933.1 GCA_022710255.1 Candidatus Hydrogenedentota bacterium | reverse complement strand
CTATCAATCCCTGCTCCCGGTCGGCCAGCGCCGCACATGGACCATGGCTTAAATCGGAGATTTACATGAACGACACCTACGACGAAGGCCGGGAAGTCATGGCCATGAGCGTTGAGAGCGGAACCGTTGCCCTGCTCAACCGCTCCGAAATTGAGCAGCAGGTAGCAACTGCCCACAAGTTCCCGCGCTCCATCAAGCGTTTCCGCCAGGAAACCTTGCAGATGGTCACGCTGAACGAGTCGGTCGCCGAGTCCTGCATCTATGCCCTGCCGCGCAGCGGCAAGACCATCGAAGGGCCAAGCGCCCGCTTCGCCGAAGTGGTTGCGTCGGCGTGGGGAAACTGCCGGGCCGGCGCCCGTGTTGTCTCGGATGCTGGCGACTTCATCACCGCGCAAGGCGTGTTCCATGACCTTGAGCGCAACGTCGCCATTACCTACGAGGTTCAGCGCCGCATCACCAACAACAAGGGCCAGCGGTTCAATGCCGACATGATCGGCGTCACCGGCAACGCGGCTTCGTCAA
>JAKLHG010000932.1 GCA_022710255.1 Candidatus Hydrogenedentota bacterium | reverse complement strand
AGGTCTCTGATTTGGTTCTCGTCCAGATACAGTTTCATTAGATTAGTGAGCCCCCGCAACCCAGTGAGGTCACTGATTTGATTCTCGGACAGAAGCAGTTCCTCCATGCTGATGAGCCCCTGCAGCGGTGTGAGGTCACTGATTTGGTTCTCGGACAAAAGCAGTTCCTTCATACTGGTGAGCCCCTGTAGCGGCGTAAGGTCACTGATTTGGTTCTTATAAAGGACCAGCTTGGTCAGGTTTGTGAGCCCCTGTAGCCCCGTGAGGTCACTGATATGGTTATTGAACATACTCAAATCTGTCAGGCTGGTAAGCCCCTGCAGCGGCATAAGGTTACTGATCTGGTTATTGAGCAGCCACAACACCGTCAGGTTAGTGAGCCCCTGCAGCGGCGTGAGATCACTGATTTGGTTCTCGTGCAGCCACAGCACCGTCAGGCCGGTGAGCCCCTGCAACGGTGTGAGGTCACTGATTTGGTTATAGCCCAGCTCCAGACGCGTCAGGTTTGTGAGCCCTTGCAGCCC
>JAKLHG010000931.1 GCA_022710255.1 Candidatus Hydrogenedentota bacterium | reverse complement strand
GCTTGACGAAGTATTCATGGCATAATTCCCTTTGTATCTTTTATCTAATAAGAACAGTATCCAAGACCCTAAACAACTTTGGTATGTTGTTCACGCTTTTAGCGTGCTCTTTTATATAGAGGCATTAGACTAACGCGGGCGCTGCCCGAACAGCAAGCAACAACCAAATTAACTGAGCATAAATGGGAACTGTAACCGGCGCGCGATAAGTCTTTATCAATCGGAAACAAACTTGAATCGCGCCGGTTGCTGTCCCCGCTTTTTTGCGGTATAAGCGATCAAGACCGAAAAATTGGGGACAGCGATTCATTAGGCTTTGCAGCCTTCCCCATAAACGATTTTTTCTGCGCACATGTATTCAACTTCTTGTTTTTATAGCGGCTACGAGCCAATAAGCTACCAACGCAGGCGTTACCCGCAACCTGGCTGGTACGTTCTTTGTTGAAGTTTTCGTAGTACCTTAGGCGTGTATTTTATCCTGAAAGGATTGAATAACAAAGCCCAGGGTTGCGGTACTCCGCTAC
>JAKLHG010000930.1 GCA_022710255.1 Candidatus Hydrogenedentota bacterium | reverse complement strand
CTCTCGGGTGATCTTGCGACCATGCACCGTCTTCACATCGCCCAGGGTGCCAAACGCCTCTTTTCCAAAGGGAATATTTTCGTCAACGATAATTTTCATGGCTAAACAAAAATATCCGTAACAACGTTACGGACAGGGTAGGAATACGCATTTAAACAGTATTAGAATGGTGGGCGATACTGGGCTCGAACCAGTGACCTCCACGATGTCAACGTGGCACTCTAACCAACTGAGCTAATCGCCCACAGCGGGGTTATAGTATCAAACCGGCGCGCTTTTTGTCAAAGTTTCGACTGAGAAAAACGTAGAGGCGGCATCTCTGCCGCGTTGGTGTTGCTGGCGTTTTGGCTGACCTCTTGAAAAGATGATAGTATACCAAATGGTACGAAGTGCAGCACATTGCATCATTTGGAATTGAGTAGCACAATCCTATAGCAACATACAGAGGAGACATGACTATGAGTATGGTACGGTTTTCATTGGTAATGAGTATCCCCCCTGTAATTACAGCCATAGTCGCGATA
>JAKLHG010000093.1 GCA_022710255.1 Candidatus Hydrogenedentota bacterium | reverse complement strand
GTGAACATGTACAACGGCGAACCTGGTATGGCACGGATGCCCATTTCCACCAGGGGCGCGCCGAACCGGCTGTCCCATTCCCGGCCGTTTTCCACCTTCCAAGGCATATGGTCGGGGAAGGTGTGAAACGGCAGCGGGTAGTTGCCGTGGGGCGCGCGCGGATTCGTTCCGTCGGGATTACTGATCCAGAAACGGGTTCCGAGGCAGTTCTCCCGGTCGACATAATCCCAGCGCGTGTAGACCAGTTGTCCGTCATTATTGACGGAAGGGTTCCATTCACTGGTTTCAAAGTAACTAAGCGGCAGGATTCCCGCCCCGTCCTGGTCCATGGAAAAAAGCGTGTAGCTGCGCACTTTGAGGTAAGCGTCAAAGCAGCGGATGTAACCGCCGCGCCGTTCCGACACGAAGGCAATACGGCCGTCGGGCAGCCAGCAGGGATCAAAATCATTATAGGCCCCGTCCGTCAGTTGCACCAAGTGGGAGCCATCCACGTCGACCTTGAACAAATGAAAAGCGGTCTTCTTAGAAAATACCCAGCGGTGCTCGGCATTTTCAGTCCAGGCAAAGACAATGGTTTTGCCGTCATAGGACAGGTCCGGGGTGGCAAAGGCACCGTAATCCAGTTTTCTCCCTTGCAATCTGCCGTTCTGAACCACAGAATCCGCCAGGATATTGACGATTTCCGGAACGCCCTTATACTGCCGAATCCGGTAAAGGCCGCCGCCGGGCAGGGCATTAAAACCGAAATACTGCGTCACGAAATGGCCGCCTTGCGGGTCGGCCGTCTGCGGGTTGGACCGCACCGAACCTTCGAAGGTGCCCCGGGCCACACACAGAATCTCCTCAAAGTCCAGCAGCGGATTGGACAACGCCAACCGGCGGCGTATGGCACACGCGGCCAGGTACCAGGTTTTATAGGACAGGGCATCCGGCCCCGGCGAATTCTCGCGTACTACCTGTAAATCACGGGCAAATTCCGGGAAGACTGCGGTCGCATCTTCCGGTGACAACCGTTCAAGAAGCGCTTCCGTGCGGCGCAGGACCGTGCCCAGCGCCCCGCCGTCCGTTTCAGAAACCAGGGTATGGGCATCATACACCTCCCGCCGCAATTTCTCCGCATCGGGGCCGCCCGGCCGGGAATCGGGATATTCCTTTTTCCCCAACCACTCAAAATCATGACTCCATTGCCGGAGCACGGCATCGGTGATATCCTCCATGCGCACCGTTGTGAGTTCCAGAAATTCAACAAGTGCCGCCAAGTCCTGACGGAGGGAGGACACGTCTTCCGGGGGCGGTAGTTCTTGCAGGGCGGCGGGCATCCCGCCCGGAATTTCACGGCCGTCACGAGTAAAGAGTTTATGGGTAGGCCTGAACTGACCATCCCTCCCCCGTCCCGAGGCGTCACGGCCGGGCGCGTCCGCGTTAAAATGCCAGAGCCCCAGGGCGGCTTCGCCTGCGGTAAAACCTCCGGATACGTCCGTTCCTGCGTCCGATGCCCGGGCGGAGATATGCACGGCATCAATCAGGCCCTGGCATCCAAAACCGCCTTCCGAAAGGCCGCCCAGAGTCAGGGGGCCGGATATACGGGACGCGTCTGCCTGCGTCACAGCCACATTCGCCTGTTCCTCCCCGTCCACATGTACGAGGGTCCTATCCGGCCTCATCTCCACCGTCACCTCATGCCACGCTCCATCTGTAATGGAAACCCGGGTGTGCACATGATCCGGCGAATAGCCCGGCGCATATACATGGAGCACCCCATCGCCCGGCGTTGTAAAGATTTCCCAATGTGTAGCCGAGGCCTTGGTTTCATTGGCAACGAGAATGTTGTAGGAGCTATGCCCGAACAGTTTTACCCGGCAGGTCACCGTAATCGGCAACTGACTGTATTCCGGAACGGCAGGCGTAACCAGGGCCCCCTGGCGCGCATCCAGTACGTTGGTATCCGCATCCTCCGCCCAGACTGAAACAGGACCGATGACCACGCCCGCAATGAGCACTGTAGCTGAAAATAAGGCAACAATTAAAAATCTGGTCGAACTCATAAGCATGGTATCCCAGTGTAAAAAATCAATAGACAGTAGTCAGGGTGTGAAAGGAATTTTATCTTCTTTGCCCTCATCAACGCCACTACGAAGGGGGAAGAAAATCTTCCAACCGGAGTACCCCTCCGGAAACGTCGCCCGAAAGAGCTGAAGCTGCCGTCCATTTATGACCAAAGACATACCACGAGTACAACCATCAGAAACACTTTGCCACGGTAAGTCATACACAGGAAAATCAACAACCACCGGCAAAGCCGGTGGATTAACGTTGATGTAGTCAACTCTGAAACGGCAGGTCACTGAATACGCTGAACCAAGAAAAGTTCCCATTTTTTTTCTCATCTATGAACAATACACTTTACGCGCAAACTGTTTATTGAATTGCTTTTGAGAGGGTGTACAGAAAGTCGAGACTGCTTCACGTTGTTCGCACTGACGGCTACATAGATACAATGTCATTGCGAGTGAAGCGCAGCAATCTCAATGAGTTGCAATAATTGCGCAGGCGGCCAAAGAAACTTTCCGTACACGCTCTGAGATTCCCTATTCCGTTGATGCAGATAATGATGCATAAATTTTAACTTCGTCTATCTCTTATCATTCTGACCTATGAAAACTAACGACTTATTTCCAATGACTGTAGTATCAATTTAATCATTCACTGTACCTTCACGCCGTCATTTTTATCTGTTAACAAATTTCTCTGTCTTCATCTGTAGTAAGCGGGTGAGGTTGGTATTCGATCTGTTGGATGCTTCGGGTAAAATATATCTTGACAAAAAAAACTTTTCGTGATATTATTCTCATGTTTTTGAATTTTAATCGGCATAACGTATTTATCCCCATAATTAACTTCAGTATAGAATCTGTAATTATTCGTTAAGTGTTGTGAAATTACTTCGTGGTGGATAAGGAGGAAGTGTATGTGCCATTCAAAATTAGAGACGATTTTAACTTTTATACTTACATTAATTATCTGTTTCCTGATAGATTTCAAGGTAAACGCGGAAATAGAACCTCTGAATAGTGCCTATCAGACAAATACCAGCGATGACATATATTTTGTTTATCATGTTGATTATAAATATGTTAATCGTTTGCTGCTTGTTGGCGTTTCGTGGAAGCCTCACTCGAATGATATTATCAGTCAAATAACGTATGGGGGGCGTCCACTGCTGCCTGCGGGACGGTCAAGCGGAAATGGTCTGATTGTTGACCTGTACTATCTGGTGAATCCCCCCGTTGGCGATATGTTACTGGCAGTGGATTTTCTTAGTACACATAGAGGGGCTTGCGTGGGTGCGGTCACGTTTGCCGGCGTCAATCAGACAACGCCGCTAGGGTCTTTTAATGGAAATTACGGAACGGGAGTCAGGCCGCTTATAACCATTGCCTCCAACGCGAATGATGTTATCCTTGACACCCTTGTTACGGACAAAAATACCGACCTAGCCATGGATCCAGGTCAACTCGAATTATGGAAGTTAAACCAAAACGTTGATACCATCCGGGCTGGGGGCAGTTGGAAAGACGCATCCACAACAGGAACAACCACCCAAATGGGTTGGAACTTAAGCGCCTCCAAAAATTGGGTGATTGGAGGGATTTCCATTAAACCGGTGATATGCAATGATGGTGTTGATTGCACGACAGAAACGTACAGCATGGAACAGGGATGCATCTATACCCCTGATGCGAGTCTTTGTGCTGACGGTATTTCCTGCACCACAGATGTCTGCGACCCGGTCCAGGGATGTCAGCATACGCCAGACAATGGCGCCTGCAACGACAGTATCACCTGCACCACAGATGTCTGCGACCCAGTCCAAGGATGTCAGCATACGCCAAACAATGGCGCCTGTAATGACAGTATCCCTTGCACCACGGACTCCTGCGACCCGGCGGAGGGATGCAAGCACACGCCGGACCACGGTACATGCAACGACAGCATCGCCTGTACCACAGACACCTGCAACCCGGCAATGGGATGCACGCATACCCCGAACAACAGCGCGTGCAATGACGGTATTCCCTGTACCACAGACACCTGCAACCCGGTAACGGGATGCACGCATACCCCGAATAACAGCGCATGTACGGACAGCATTGCCTGCACCACGGACACCTGTGACCCGGTAGAGGGGTGCAAACATACGCCGGATAACAATGCGTGCAATGACAGCATTGCCTGCACCACGGACACCTGCAACCCGGCCGTGGGATGCACACATACCCCGAACAACAGCGCGTGTGCTGACAGCATCCCCTGTACCACGGACACCTGCGACCCGACCGAGGGATGCAGGCATACGCCGAACCACAGTGCCTGCAATGACAGCATCGCCTGTACCACGGACACCTGCAGCCCCACCGAGGGATGCAGGCATACGCCAAACAACAGCGCGTGCAATGACAGTATCGCCTGTACCACGGACACCTGCAGCCCCACCGAGGGATGCAAGCATACGCCAAACAACGGCGCCTGCAATGACAGCATCGCCTGCACCACGGATACCTGCAACCCCACCGAGGGGTGCGAGCATACGCCAAACAACAGCGCGTGCAATGACAGCATCGCCTGCACCACGGACTCCTGCGATCCGGCCGAGGGGTGCAAGTATACGCCGAACCACAGTGCCTGTAATGACGGCATCGCCTGCACCACAGACACCTGCAGCCCCACCGAAGGATGTAAACATACCCCGAGCAACACGGCGTGCAATGACGGCATCGCCTGCACCACAGACACCTGCGACCCGGCCACAGGATGCAAACACACGCCAAACAACACCGTATGCAATGACGGCATCGCCTGTACCGCAGATACCTGCGACCCCGCCATAGGATGTAAACATACCCCGAACAACACGACATGCAATGACAATAACGTGTGCAATGGCATTGAAACCTGTGATCCTGAAGAAGGCTGCCAATCCGGCACACCCCTGAGTTGCAACGATGGAAACCGCTGCACCGTAGATACCTGTAATCCCGTCACAGGCTGTGCCAACACGCCCAAGAACTGTCAGGACGGTAATCCTTGCACCAATGATTATTGCAACCCGCTATCGGGTGCATGTGTACATGAAAACATTTGCGAAGGTGAGGGCGAGGACGAAGGCGAAGGTGAGTGCCCGGGAGAAGGCGAAGGTGAGGGTGAATGTTCGATGGGATTTGCCCTGGAGATTACACCCAATCCCGCCGAGAGCGGAGATGATGTGTATTTTACTGTGGTGGAATTACCCGGTTCCTGTAGTTCGGGTATTCTTCAGTATGAATGGAAATGGCGCCCCGAAGATAAACACGGAAATGATTTCGAAGTTATTCCGGACGCCTGCAATTCTTCAGAGTATATTATGGAGGATGCCGATTCTTCCGATACGGGCACCTATGTTTGCACGATATCTGATGATTCAGATTCCTTTGCCACCGCACCTGTTTTTTTGAGAGTCTTTCTCAGTATCCCGGTCGTTGCACTGGCGGGCATGGGATTACTTGTCACGGTCATTGCCATAACGGGAAAACACCTGTTACGAAAGCGTTAATTGGCGATGCCTTGCACAGTCGAAACTATGTTATAGAGATTTGCCAGGAGTATGCCCCGGTCAGTATGCCTGATAACGGGAATCAACAACCACCGGCAGAGTCAGTGATATGAGGAGGGCTCCTAAAAGGAGCCTCATAAAGACAACTATCGATGCCTTCTTAAAGTTCTGATGTCCATCTTATCACGACCGACCCTACATCATTCCGCTTTTTACGCGCGAGTGGACGCGTTTCAAAGGATATACCGTATCGGCGCGAAAAAGGCCGGAAATCCGGTTCATAAGACCGGGGGAGGTAATAAAGGATGCGGTGTACAAGTCCGGAAGACTCCTTTAGGTGCCTCCATCTGGATGCCGGTACAAGCAAGAATGCTGTAAACAGCAAAAAGGACTGACACGTTCATAAGTAAAGAAAAGCGATGGAACGGTAAAGCCTGAAGGATTCTCACCGGCTGTGCCAGTGGATTTATTTTGATTTAAAAAGCGGCCTTTGTATCATCATAAAAGCAACCAATACTTTCCTGCTCAACCTACTCGGGCCTTTATCCTCCTTTTCTCTTACAAAAACATCTGGATTCCTCCCCGACAATCCTTTCCAAATTGTGTGCGCACCAGCACAATATTCCAATCTAATTACTTGTAATTTATACATAAAAAAACTATCTTGTTCAATTTAGCACATTTGTTAATTTTAAATAGAACACTAAATAACAAGTCCTTTGCTGGTCGTATTTCTTTTCCTACTGCTAATTAAAACCTGGACCAGAAAATATAAACATCATCTTTTATTGATTTTTTATTTTTTATATAGATAATTTCCAAAGAAAATAAATGTAGAATAATTTGATGGAATGTGCTAATATAAAGCCAATCGAATAGAAAATCCCCCCTGTTCGAGGTCAGTAAGAGCACGGTAATGGGGGAAAACAAACTCAATGGAGGATGGACAATGAGCACCCCGAAAAAGAAACAATGGGCAACGTATTTAGCCATGCTTGTCGGAGTATCCATGATGGTCGTGTGTTTTTCAGGATGCGATAGAACGCCACCTGGGCCGGTCACCGCTTTGGTTGCCGCAGCGGGAGACGCCCAGGTCGTCTTGAACTGGACGAACCCTGCTGACGCAGACTTGAATGGCGTGAAGATTCTGCGCAAGACCGGTTCCGCGCCCAGTTCGAATATCGACGGCGAGGTTATTTTTAATGCGAAAGGAATCTCGTATACGGACCTAAACTTGTTGAACGGGACACAATACTTTTATGCAGCCTATGCTTATGACAAGGCGGGGAATATTGCTAACGGCGCCCAGGCGAGTGGAACCCCGATAGCTCCAGATACCACCCCACCCGCAGCTGTAAGCGGTTTTACCGCTACGGCCGGAAACGCGCAGATTGTCCTTGCCTGGACCAATCCGGGCGATGTAGATTTAGCCGGGGTCAAGGTCCTGCGTAAGACCGGTTCCGCGCCAAGTTCCAGCAGCGATGGTGATGTTATATTTAATGGGTTGGGCACCACATATACGGATACCGGCTTGACAAACGGCACCGTATACTTCTATGCCGCGTTCGCTTATGACAATGTCGGCAATCACGCCACAGGTACCCAGACAAACGCAACCCCTATGGCGCCTGATACCACTCCACCGGGAATGGTCACCAACTTCACTGCCGGGGCGGGCGATGCACAGGTTATTCTTACCTGGACCAATCCAGGCGATGTGGATTTAGCCGGCGTCAAGGTACTGCGCAAGACCGGTTCCGCGCCGACATCAGCGACCGATGGCAGCGTCATTTATGATGAGCTGGGCACCACCCATACTGATGCTACCGCTGTAAACGGCACCGAATACTTCTATGCCGCATTCACCTATGATAATGCCGGCAATTATGCGGACGGTGTACAGGCAAGCGCGACGCCGACTTCTGCATCAGCTCTGGAAGAGATATTAAGCGAACTGGTTGAATTACGTGAGGAGATTATTCAAGATCCCGACGACGTACTGACCGAAGAACAAGAAGAAGATCTTAGTAAACCGTTGGTGGAAGCGGAAGCATTGTATCGCGGCGGCGACCCCTGTTCCGCGGCAGATGTCCTGGACGCTGGATTTCTACCGGTGGCTCAGGAAGTGCGCCAGGGAGACGCCATTGGAACGGCGGAAGAGTTGTACAACATGGGCCGGATGCTACGCTATGACATGCTGGGCGCCGTCCTGGTGAAAAGCGCCTGTCCGGGCGCGGAACGACTGGGACTGGAGGTCGCGGCGAAAGTCGAGGAACAGAACGTGGAAAATGTGGCCGGACTCGGCCTGTTCGGTGAACCATTGGTACAGACGATTGCCCTTGAAGACAGTACCAAGGCCGGCGGACGGGAAGTATTCACAGAGGTCACTATCCCGGGTGCCAACGCCGTCCTCGGAGATCCGGGCAAACCGGGCATACCCGTATACCGCGAGTTAGTCGCCGCTCCCATGGGCGCGAAAGTGAATGTGGTCCTGACCAAAGCGGAGCCCATTGTCGCGGAAGAAATTTACCTGAATCTCTATCCCTGCCAGGAACAGCCTGTTGACGCTCCGCCGGATCCCTCTATCTTTGAGAACAAACCTTTCATCAGGAACGCCGAGGTCTATGCCGAAAACGCGCCATATCCTCCGGAACCGGTGACATTACTTCCGCTCGGCAACGCGAGAGATATGCAGTACTATCTGGTTGAAATCGCCGCCGGACAATATTTCCCCCTGAGCAACAAACTGGTCCTGTTTGACAATGTCAAGTTTGAAGTGGAGTTTAAAGGCGGGGACGGCGCTTTCTTGTCGGAAGCCATGCTTAACCCCTTCGAAAGCAATGCTGATATCTTCACGGAAGCCGTACTGAACAAAAACATCGTCAAAAACTATGTCATCGGCAAGCCGAATCTTACGCTTTCGGGGGAAGAGTTCCTGATCCTGACCCATCCTGATTTCAATGACGCCGCCATTGCGCTGCGCGACTGGAAACGGGAAAAGGGCATCTGGACCAATGTAGTTCAATGCGGCACCGGTTCCGGAATCACGGGCCGCACAACCAAAGAGGAAATCGACGCATGGATACATGAGCATTACGATTCCGTATTCATTCGTCCCTCCTATATCCTGCTGCTGGGCGATGCGGAATTCATCGCGCCGTTCTATCAAAATGGAATAGGCACGGACTGGACCTATGCCATCCTGGGAACACCCGGCGTGGATACGGTGCCGGACTTTGCGGTCGGCCGTATTCCCGTGGACACGCTCGAACAGGCCAACACGGTGGTAAACAAAATCATTGCCTACGAGAAGAACCCGCCCATGAACGCCGACTTCTACAGCACGGCGGCGCTTGCCGCCCAATTCCAGTGCTGTCGCGCGGGAGCCGCCTACGGCACCGCCGAGCGCACCTTCACCGAAGTGTCGGAATTCGCGCGCAACGTCATGGTCAGCGCCGGAAAGACCGTGGACCGGCTGTATGTCAGGACGGGTTCCCAAACGCCCACCCGCTACTATGACGGCACGCTGCTTCCCGCAGCTATTGGCGCCGCCAGCGGATTCCCTTGGGATGCAGACGAAGCCGACATCACCAATGCCTGGAATGACGGAAGGTTCTTGATCATGCATCGCGATCACGGCTGGCAGGAAGGATGGAGCCATCCGGAGTATGAACTGCCCGCCATTGACGATCTTACGAATGGTGTCCTGCAGCCCGTGGTATTCAGTGTCAACTGCGCCAGCGGCTTCTGGGACAATGAGACTGCAGGCGGCGCCTACGGCACCACCGTCGGCGGCGTGTATTTCTGCGAGAAGCTGTTGCGCAAGGCGAACGGCGGCGCCGTCGGCATTCTGGGCGACACCCGCAACAGTCCCAGCTGGGCGAATTCAGTCCTGACCCAGGGGTTCTATGATGCCATCTGGCCGAGCGCCATAGGGTCTTTCGGCGGGACAACATCGCAACGGCGCCTCGGCGACATTCTAAACCACGGAAAACTCTATCTGATGTCCAAGGTCGGGTTTAGTGTAATGGGCGAGACAATTTATAATTCGGATGCTGTTTCCGAGCTCTACCTGTGGCACTGCATCGGCGACCCCACCATGGAAATTTGGACCCGCAATCCCTATCTGCTCGTCCTGCCTGAACTCCTGAAGTATCGCTTCATTCAGATTTATTACCCCTTCCCGCCGGAAGGTCCCCTGTATGCCGGCGGCATCAACCTGGAATATGGGGTTGAAGGGGCTGAAATCACCGTCTACCGGGCGCCGGGGGCCATTATGGCCAAGGAGAATGAGGACGGCGACAAAGCGGTTCTGGCCAAGAGAGTCGACCCGCTGGGACGCGGTGTCGTTAAAAATGGTGTTGCGTTCATCGAGTTCCTTGAAGACCTGGATACGCGCCAATCGTTGCAGTTTATCGCGACGGCTGAAAATGCCCAGGCAAAACTTCTGAACGCCAAAAAACTGGACTAGACATACGGTAACACTGGTATATCCAGCCCGCGAGCCCATCAAGGGTTCGCGGGCTTTTCGTATGCCCGTACGACCTGCTGCCGACAGGGGCATTAACCCGCTTATTCTACCACCGCCTCTGTTCCGGCCCCATACATCAAAACCGCTCAAGCACTTGAGCATAAAATAATCGGTTGAATTCGGAACCGGCCTTCAAGCAAAGGACTTAAAGGGCATAAACGACGTAGAGGACAGCACAACCCTCTCCCGGTTGGTGTGTCCTTTACGTCCCTTAAAGTCCTTTCGGTCCTTTCTTTTAAGAGGTTTTCCCCGCGTTAACAGCTGTTTTTAGGTTGAAAAATCCGGGGTGGTTTCCGTTGCAGTTCAGATACAACAAC
>JAKLHG010000929.1 GCA_022710255.1 Candidatus Hydrogenedentota bacterium | reverse complement strand
GAAACAGGGCGGCCGTGATGCGGCGCGCCCGGGCGCTCGTCGCGCCCCGCGCGGGGCGCGTGGGTTGAAACGTCGAGATCCAGCGTCGCGTGGCGGAGCTGAAGGTCGCGCCCCGCGCGGGGCGCGTGGGTTGAAACTACCACGGCGGCCGGACACGCGACGCTTTCGGCGGTCGCGCCCCGCGCGGGGCGCGTGGGTTGAAACTCGCGGGGGCATCCCCCGTTGCGTCGAGGTCTATGTCGCGCCCCGCGCGGGGCGCGTGGGTTGAAACGAGCTGCGCGCGGAGGCCCCGGCTCACGTCCGCCGGTCGCGCCCCGCGCGGGGCGCGTGGGTTGAAACACTCGGTCGCCGGCCATCAGGAGCCTCCGTCCTTGTCGCGCCCCGCGCGGGGCGCGTGGGTTGAAACACGTCACGGGCGTAGGCGAGCATGACGCCTGCGGTCGCGCCCCGCGCGGGGCGCGTGAGTTGAAACACGTTCAGGGCCGGGAACGCCTCCCCGTAATACGTCGCGCCCCTCGCGGGGC
>JAKLHG010000928.1 GCA_022710255.1 Candidatus Hydrogenedentota bacterium | reverse complement strand
TGCGGACCATATTCATGCGCTTTGTCGTTTTGGACGTTCCATTACGATTGCGGATTGGGTGAAGGAAATGAAACGTGCGTCAAGTATATGGGTGAAAACCCGCGCACCCGAATTACATGATTTTGCCTGGCAATCCGGCTATGGTGTTTTTTCTGTCAGCGTATCGAATATTGAATCGGTGAAAACATATATTATGGAGCAAAAGGAACATCATAAGAAATTGACCTTTCAGGAAGAATATCGTTTACTACTCCAAAAACACGGCGTTGAATGGGACGAGCGATATGTGTGGGAGTGACGCAACCCCGTTGGGGTAAAAAGGAGGGGGCGGGTATCGCTACCCCAGGGTAGCGGAGTACCGCAACCCTGGGCTGTGTTATATAATCCCGTTGGGATATGGAATGAAAATTCATAAGTCCCATAAGTCCCACAAGTCCCACAAGTCCCAATCCGTCCAATCCGTCCAATCCGTCCCCAGACCCTAAACCCTAAACCCTAAACCCCCGCCGTTACCGCCTCTGTCTG
>JAKLHG010000927.1 GCA_022710255.1 Candidatus Hydrogenedentota bacterium | reverse complement strand
TGTTACGAAGTGCTTTCTTTGCAGCCGGCGGTGGTGGGAGTTTGTGAACAAGCCTCGGGAAGTGTCTTGGGATCAGAATGTCGCATTATTTCTTTATGGCTGACTGAATGCAAACTAGGGCGTGGTTCCTCAAGAATACCCCAACGGGGCTACATAACACAGCCCGGGGTTGCGGTACTCCGCTACCCCGGGTGCGATACCCGCCCCACCTCCCGACTACCCCAACGGGGTTACGTCTCCTCAGGTACGAACCGTGCATATCGGCAAAGTACTGCTTTGCACCCGTAGGATAGTGTTTTTGGGACTGAATGCTGCGTCATTTCTTTATGGCTGACTGAACACAAACCAGAACGTGGTTCCTCAAGAATGCCCCAACGGGGCTACATAACACAGCCCGGGGTTGCGGTACTCCGCTACCCCGGGGCGATACCCGCCCCACCTCCCGACTACCCCAACGGGGTTACGTCTCCTCGGATACGAACCGTGCATATCGGCAAATGAAACCTGCACCCAGCAACAACAGGAC
>JAKLHG010000926.1 GCA_022710255.1 Candidatus Hydrogenedentota bacterium | reverse complement strand
GTTAAGGATATCAGACGCGTTTTGCGTGTCCTTTAATCGGGGCACCCGTTCCTGTATACTCTTCCCCGGCAACAGTTTTCAAGGTTTTTAGTACTCAAACTCCCTGTAGAAATGAACATGAACAACCAGACCCGACTTGCCACTTTCCACCGCGTGATTATCTTCGCTTGGGTGTTTGTGCTGGTGCTTGCCCTGTTTCCGCTTACCGCGAATCCAGTCGAACCCATCAAAGATCTGGCTTCGGCGGCCTTTGTCGTCGTGCTGGCCGTCAGCCTACTGGCGGTTCCCGTGAGACCCGGCGCGCCTTATGATTGGGGGCGCATGCCCGTGCTGTTCCTGGCCGGTTTGTGGTTGTGCTGGGGGGTATTCTGCGCACTGCTTTCCCAATTCAAGATGGCCGGGATGGATGAACTTCGGGTTTACCTGACCTGGTTCCTGATGGCTCTTTTCGCGGCACGGGTATTCCGGGAACCGCGCCACGTACACCACTTGTTTCTTGTGATAGGCCTGGCGGTGTTCTTCTCCAGC
>JAKLHG010000925.1 GCA_022710255.1 Candidatus Hydrogenedentota bacterium | reverse complement strand
AAGAGACAGTCCGGATGATAAAGGCGACACAGTCTAAGAGCGTCCACGCAGGTTTCGGCGGTATCGACTTTGTAGCCGTAGGAAACAAAGAATCTGCCAAGAATATCGAGCACGTGTTTATCGTCATCAACAATAAGCAATCGCTGTGAGGTCATTCCCCCCCCTTACACTCAATGTCCAATCTCTATTATAATCTTCATAAACGGTGCAGGCAAATTTCACTCATTTAAACCTGAACCTGTATACCCAACATCCCCTGAAAGATGTGGATTATCTTGTATAATTGAACTCTATCGCGCGGTTAGCTCAGCGGTAGAGCGCCTCTCTTACACAGGCTCCCCTAGTTGTTTAACCAATACTACCAGACCTTATTCCTCGTCGAGAATAAAGTTTGGCCTGTCCGAGTTGTTTATCTGAAATTACCGGATTTTAACGTCCGATGGACACCCAGGTGGACACCAACCAGGTGAGCAACCGCTTTGTAAAGGCCCGAATACTTTGAAGGATTTTGTGTGACTTGGTTCTCTG
>JAKLHG010000924.1 GCA_022710255.1 Candidatus Hydrogenedentota bacterium | reverse complement strand
TCGTCGGCGGGCGGGTCGCCTTCCAGAATTTCGGCGGCGCCGATCACCGCCGTGAGCGGGCTTTTCATTTCGTGCGCCAAGTTTTGCACGTATTTTTCGACGTATTGCTTGCCTTCGAGCTTTTCGCGCATTTGCGCCAGGGCGCGGGCGAGTTCGGAGAACTGGTGGCCGCCGCCGGTCGGCGGTTCGGCCTTGCGGCCTTCGGCGACGGCGCGGGCGTAGTTGCGCAGGCGCTGGATCGACCAGGTGAGCCAGGCGGTGAAGAAGAGGCCGATGGCGGCGGTGGCGGCGAGCAGCAGCAGGCCGGATTGCTTGACGCGCTGGGCGGCGCGCTCGGCGTAGGGGGCGATGGAACTCATCGGCTTGGCCAGCGAGAGCACGCCGATCAGCTCGCCCTGCCAGAAGATGGGCGCGGCGACGTGCATGACGGAGGAGTTCGGGTCGTAGGGGTCTTCGCGCGTGCTGCGGGCGCCGTATTCGCCGCGCAGCACGCGGGCGATGTCGCGCCAGTGCGAGAAATCCTCGCCG
>JAKLHG010000923.1 GCA_022710255.1 Candidatus Hydrogenedentota bacterium | reverse complement strand
TTCCGGCTGCCCTCGGCGCTGGATAACCGTCCGTTGCAGTTCGACGAATTCGAGGCGCATTTGCGGCAAACGATTTTTGTCTCGGCAACCCCGGCGGAATATGAAGAGCGGCACGCCGGGCAGGTGGTGGAGCAGGTCGTCCGCCCCACCGGGCTGATCGACCCCGAGGTCATCGTGCGGCCGGCGTCGACCCAAGTCGATGATCTGCTCGGTGAAATCCGCATGCGAACCACCGTCGGAGAACGTGTGCTGGTCACGACGCTGACCAAGCGTATGGCGGAAGACCTGACAGACTTCCTTGCCGATAACGGGATCAAGGTGCGCTACCTGCATTCCGACATCGACACCGTCGAGCGGGTTGAGATCATCCGTGACCTGCGTCTCGGGGAATTCGACGTTCTGGTCGGCATAAACCTGTTGCGCGAAGGATTGGATATCCCGGAAGTTTCACTCGTTGCGATTCTCGATGCCGACAAAGAGGGTTTTCTGCGTTCGGAACGTTCATTGATCCAGACGATGGGCCGCGCGGCA
>JAKLHG010000922.1 GCA_022710255.1 Candidatus Hydrogenedentota bacterium | reverse complement strand
CATTGCCTCTCCTTCGGCACTATCACGAGCCTCCCTTCCTGAATTCGGATATCCTCCAGCCCTTGCAGCACGGCCACCGCCCGCGGTTCCCCGGCCAGGCGAGCCGCCAGGTTCTCTCCGGACTGCCTGCATGAGCGCTTCCGGCAGCGGTTTGCCTTTGACGGTGACGGTCTGCGCCGTCACAAACAGCGCGCCGTCGCGGAAGGCTAGGTTGAACGTCGCGCTGCCGTTCAGGTATCTGCCCTTGAACATGCTCAAGCCGATTTCTTGCATCGGCACACTCACTTGGCCCCGCATCCGATCGCCTTCGAGGGTGACATGAATATTGCCTTGCGTGGGCTGCTGCTCCAGGACACTGGAGACCAGCGCGTTGATGTCGTCCGCGGTCAACGCCAGCGTGGGGGCGGGTCGGTGCTCGCCGACCGCCTGCTCGAAGGCCCCGAACCGCTGTTTCAGCTTGCGGACTTCGCCCGGCGGCATCTGCACCGCCGGCAACTTCATCGGCTGGGTGTCGGTGTAGCGATTGACCAG
>JAKLHG010000921.1 GCA_022710255.1 Candidatus Hydrogenedentota bacterium | reverse complement strand
TTATCGGTATGGGCGATATGTTGTATTTGCCTGCGGGTCAATCCAAGCCCTCTCGTATCCAGGGTGCATTCGTAAGTGATTCAGAAATGGCGGCGCTCATTGCCCATCTGAAGCGCCAGGCGCCGCCCCAGTACCGGGACGAAATAGCGAATTTTGGAAAAAGCAAGGATACCATGGGGGATTTGGAGCAGGAAGACGACCCGCTTTTTGAGGATGCAGTGCGGGTGGTTCTTGATACGGGGCAAGCTTCGATATCAATGGTGCAAAGAAGGTTGCGTGTGGGGTATACTAGAGCGGCACGGTTGATTGACATGATGGAAATGAAAGGCATTGTGGGCCCCCACACGGGTAGCAAGGCAAGAGAAATACTCGTGGCCACTTCGGCGAAGGACAATTTAGAATGAGGGAAAATAGTTTTCCTGGAGTTGTTCTGCGTGAGCGCAGAGAAGCGATGGGCTTCTCTATTGAAGGCGCGCGCGGCCGCACCCATGTGCCTGCTCATTGTCTGCAAGCCTTCGAATCCGGTGCTTTT
>JAKLHG010000920.1 GCA_022710255.1 Candidatus Hydrogenedentota bacterium | reverse complement strand
CGAAAACCGCGCCGAGGCACACTGCGGTCCTCAGGAAACCCCGTCTTACCTCCGCGATGCTCGATTTCATAACACGCGCTCTCCTGTCGCATCCGCGCGGGCGGCATGCCCGCGGCCTCCGGCCGGCAGCCCCCCCGGGAAGTTTCTGTTGGACATCACAAAGAATGGGCTCATCATAACCAAGCGGGCGCGGTCCATCAATTCGCCAAACGGATGTTCGACTCGAGTGACGGAATGAACCGCAGCAACCCGGCCTTTAGAGGACGCACGATGGGCGGCGCGTCTGGCTCATGCTGAGGGAGCAGGATGCACGAAGTGGCGGAGGGTGAGGGACTCGAACCCCCAAGCCCGAAGGCGCCGGTTTTCAAGACCGACAGGAGTGGTTTGGTCTGGATAGGTCTGGGTAGTTTCTCCTTGGTTCTATTGGGTTTAGCGAACCTTCAGGATTGGTCCTGATGGGTCTGCATTGGCTCTTTTCGGTCTTGGCATGCACAATTTATGCACAATTTGGACCCCTTCCATTTGGCCACACA
>JAKLHG010000092.1 GCA_022710255.1 Candidatus Hydrogenedentota bacterium | reverse complement strand
CAGCCGCAGCGCCTTCGCTTTTCAGGGCGTTGGCATCGTTCGCTTTCACGGGCATCGAATAGGTATGTACCGAATCCGGTGCTTTTTCCGCAACAGGAACAGCGGCCACTGTCTGATTGGGGATGGAAACATACCGGAAAACGACAAAAACCGCGATGGAAGTTATGGCGATACCGACAAGCAACGCCCCCAGCAGGGGTGCCCAAGGGTGGGAAAGTGTTGAACGCCTTCCGGCGAGGAGAGGCCGTCTTCCAAATAATTCAGCGGCCGCCTTTTCCGGCGAGCCCGTAAATTCATCGTCGGAAGAAGAGGCCTGTTGCGCCAGCTTCTCTTGCTCCAGTTTATTCAGGGCATCCAGTATGGAACTCATCGGTATCGGACTCCCTGCCTAAACCAATCCACGCGTACTGGGGCTTTCATAGGGAAGCACTTTCTTCATGCGGCACGAGCGGCATACTGCCCGGAACGGGTTTGGTAACGGACAAAGCAGGCTCCTCCGGGGCTGCGGACAGGGTATCCGAAGGTTCGGGCAGGTCGCGCGCTTGCATCAGCACGCCCGCCGCATCCTGTGGAGCAGCCTCCGCCGCCGGGTTTTCCTGCAGGGGTTCGGAAAATGGCAATTCGCCAGACGCAGACGCCTTACTGGCTTCATTCATTTCCGGAGCGCCGGTCTCGTCGCGGGCGCCGGGCTGTTCCGCCACGGCAGCCAGGTCCACAACCGGCGGTAAGGAGGCACCTTGGGGCATGCCCGGGGCAACGGATGCAGTTTCAATCACGGCAAGCGCCCGGGAACGGGTTACCGGTGTTTTCACAACAGCGGCAGACCCTTTTTTCACTTTCCCTTCGGGTACATTTTTAGCGGACGCGGCCGCCCGGGCGGAGGTATTTTCGGACCGTCCGGCCCCCACGGAAACTTTTTCCCCATCCACAGCCCCGACCGGGGATGCGGGAACGGCCCTGGGATGCAGGGCCGGCGCGCCGGATTCCCAGCCGGATAGGACCAGCCGCATCTGACGCCCCGCAATACCGTCTGCTTTCAGACCGGCTTCGTTTTGCAGGGTCTGAACAGCCTCCTGGGTTTCCTGGTCATAAATATCGGTCGTATTTCCCGGATTCAAACGCCCCAGGCCAGCGAGTTTCTCCTTGAGTTTACGCACTGCGGGGCCCTGATGGCCGAAGGACATCAGGGACGCCTCCGGCACCGGATCCCGCCACGGTACCAGCAATTCCCCCCGGTAATGCTTCTGGAATTCTTCATAGGGTACGGTCACCCGCTTCGTGCTGCCGGTAAGCAGGGTAACCGTCTGTTCATCCATGCGCACCATAGCCACCCAAAAATCGACCTCGCCAAAGCGCATGCGCGCCAGTCCTGGCAGATTAATCCCGTAAATCTTGCCGAGCGCTGAGGTTATAGATTCACAGGCAAGGCCTTGAGAATCGAAAAATGCAATCAGCGATGCCGCACTGTCATCCGGCGGATAACTTGATGCCAGGTTCTTTTTCCAGAGACCCGTCAGCAGGTCAATCCCCGCATGTAACGCCTCCTCCGGCTTCTTGTCCGCCATGGCCTGGGCCAGGGATTGATCCGTACGCTGCGTCCCAGATGTGCCCAGACGCGTCATGACCAGGTCCAGAATCCCGGGGTTCCGGTTTGACGCTTCTTCCTTTGCCGCACCGGCACTTTCAATACTCTCAGCGGTAACAAGGCCACCTTCATCCTTTGATGCACCGTGAACATCGCCGGAAAGGATGGCATTGAAAAGACGCATCTCCCGGGAAAAACGGTCCAGCGGATTCACCAGATAATGGGTCAACAGGAAGGCAAGAACCAACACGAGCGCCATGGACGGCGCGGGCAACCAGCGCCGCCACTGCACAGACCGGTTTTTCGGAGCGACAACCTTTTCCCCCCGTATTTCCTGCATCGCCTGGCGGACCTCCGCCACAGTCACGGTGCGTTGCTCCCTGGTATACCCGATAAGCAGTGCCCGGTCGCACAAGGCGTTAATCATGCGCGGAACGCCGCTGGACAACTTAAAGACCTGCTTTGCCGCCTGACGCGTAAAATCGACCCGCTTTTTGCCCCCGGCCACATACAGGCGATAGGCAATGTATTCGAGGGTCTCGGGCATATTCAGCGCTTTTAAATGGTAACGCGCGGTAATGCGCTGATTCAGCTGGCGCAATTCCTGGAGTTGCAGTTTTTCCGCCAATTCCGGCTGTCCGATCAGGATGATCTGCAACAGCTTTTCGGAATCGGTCTCAATATTCGACAGCAAACGAATCTGTTCGAGCACCTGAGGCGATAAATTTTGCGCCTCATCAATTACCAGCACACAGTTCTTTCCCTGCGCGGCGGAATGCAGTAAATGCTCGTTCAGTTCCTCCGTAAGCCCTAGTACCGTGACCGCCTGCGATTTTATCCCAAATTCTTGATTAATCTTTTTCAGTAATTCCAAAGGTTCTAAAAACGGGTTAAAAATAAACGCCACTTCCGCCCCGGAATCCAGTTGATTCAACAAGTTGCGGCACAGGGTGGTTTTGCCGGTGCCAATTTCTCCCGTAATCATGACAAAACCGCTACGGTTCTTGATGCCATACAATAGGTGGGCAAAGGCTTCTTTATGTTTCTCACTCAAGTACAAATATTTTGGATCTGGCGTCAAGTTAAAGGGACGCTCTTTCAATCCGAAAAATGCTTCGTACATCGCAGTTCTTCCATGGTGGTATGCAACACCGGCCCTTGTGCCACACAGCAGACCGACTCTTCAGGCTTCATTTATTTTGTTATCGTATCATATCATAGCAAAAAAAGCAAGATATCGCTTTTTATTTGTCAAGAATTTACCGCGAAATCATCATGACCTGACAGACCCTACATCCACCCAAAATCGACCATTTTCATACTATATGCGTATCGGAAAACCTGCTTCAACCAGATATGGTAGCCATTGCTTACCCGAGACTGTCCTTTTCGTTTAGGATTTTTCTGTACGCGGTTCTGAAAAAACAGAAAACAATATGAAGACACGGCAATAATAGTTAAGGGTGGGGTAAGGGAAGAAAAAGACCCTGAAAAAAGCGCAACTGGCCCTAAAAACCAGATTTTATCCCCCCATATTTCAACAGGATTTGTCGTGCGACCATACCAATTACGGTATACGAGCTGCTTTAAACTATTCAGCGGCAGTCAGCGTATATCGACATATTAAAGTCAATGGACAAATCAAATACCTGAGTAGCCTCCATGGGGAAACCAAAGAACGAAAAATGTTGTACTCCGTTTGAAACAACGCCCGGGTAGTTATACATTGTCATTCCTGCATGCCCAGGGCGCCCTTAGACCGTTGCACAGGCGCCAACATGCGCAGAAGTGAATTCTCAATTTGCCAAGGCCCGTGTAGTACGGGTACAATGCGTCAGATCATGGGCTTAGAGGCTGTGTTTGTGTGGATACTTCCCGCCTCCACCCTTCCTTATGTCAGGGAGAAAAGATACCAACGGTTATGAGTTTGACAACGCGAATCATACCGGTGTTGCTGTTGCGCGACCGGGGGTTGGAAAAAAGTATCCGTTTTAAAGATTTTAAATATGTGGGTTGTCCGGTCAACGCGGCACGCGTCTTCAGCAACCGGAATGCGGACGAACTGGTGTTGCTGGACACGCTGGCCACCGCCCAAAAGCGCATGCCCCCCCTGGATATCATCAAGGAAATCGCGGACGAGACATTCATGCCCTTGACCGTCGGAGGCGGCATCAGGACCGTGGATGACATGTGGGCATTGCTGAAAAGGGGCGCGGACCGGATTGCCGTCAATACGGCAGCCTTGGAACACCCCGAACTGATAACCGCCGGCGCGGAACGATTCGGACGCCAGTGTATGGTGGTTTCCCTTGATGTCAAGGGGAGCCCGGACGGCGGATATGAAGTCTATACCCACGCCGGCAGTCATCCAACGGGGTTGCACCCCGTGAAGGCGGCTGCCATGCTTGAAGAGGCGGGCGCAGGCGAAATCCTGCTGACCTCCATAGACCGGGACGGCACCTTGGAAGGATATGATGTGCCGCTGACCCGGGCGGTGGCGGATGCCGTTTCCATTCCGGTAATTGCGTGCGGCGGCGCCGGTTCTGTGGCACACCTGTCCGAGGTATGTTATGAAGGCCGCGCCAGTGCGGCGGCGGCCGGCGCATTTTTTCTTTTCTATGGCAGGCGCCGCGTGGTATTGATTACGTACCCGACGGACCAGGATTTACGGGCCCACTTCAAGGAAGAGCATATACGCCCGAAACCTCTGGCGGCCCCGGTATCCATGATGACCGCCAGACAATAAACAAGACTGCTACAGAAAATAATGTATCAGGAATAATGGAGACTCCGTGGAACTAAAGGAAGCACCTCAACAAGAGCGCCGGTTGTGCAACCGTTGCCTTATGGACAGCACGGTACCGGGCGTCCGTTTCGATGATGCAGGCGTATGCAATTACTGCCATATTCAGGACAGACTCGAAACCATGTTTCCCACCGGGGAAACAGGCAAAAAAATCCTTGAACAGATAGCCGCCAGGATTCGCCGGGCCGGGCGAGACAAACCCTACGATTGCGTCGTAGGCGTAAGCGGCGGGCGCGATACTTCCTATTGCCTTTATTACGCCAAGGAAGTCATGAACCTGCGCCCATTGGCGGTCCATTTTGACAACGGCTGGGACTCGGACATCGCGAAAATGAACCTGGCGCGCGTGTGTGACGGCCTGGATGTGGACTTGCACACCATCATCATGGACTGGCCGGATTCGCGGGAACTCACCAACTGCACCATACGGGCCTGCGTCCCCTACATCGATCTCACCGATGACATCGGCATCGCCAGCGCGTTATACCGCACGGCAGCCAAAGAAGACATCCGTTACATCCTGCTCAGCCACTCCTTCCGTGAAGAAGGAATCACCCCTTTGGCCTGGAATTACATGGATGCGCGTTATACGCGCAGCCTGATTCGCCGCTTTGCCCGTACAAAACTCAACCATTTCCAGAATACGGATATTCACCATTTCCTTTACTGGATACTTTTCAAGCGCATTTCCGTGGTCAACATCACCAACTACTACGATGACGTGGGCGAGCACGTGGAGAAAATGCTGCAGGAGCGGTTCGGCTGGGTGGACACGGGCCAGCATCACATGGACAATGAATTGTTTTCCCTGGTCTATTACTACGCACGTCATAAGTTCGGATTCGACTGGCGCGTTGTGGAACTGTCCGCAAAGGTGCGTTCAGGCATGCTGACCCAGGAAGAGGGTCTGGCCGCGATGGCGGAAACACCTTTTTTTGAGAACGAGGAGATGGTGGATTATTGCCTTAAAAAGCAGAGTATGTCCCGGGAAGAATTCAATGCCATTCTGCAAGCCCCGAATTTGTATTTTACCGACTACCCCAGCTACTATCCCTTGCTGAAACAGTTCCGGCTTTTTTTCAAGGTATTGTGCAGAATGAATATTCTGCCCGCCCATGCCTATGAGAAATATTTTGAAGCCGTTTAGTAGATTATCGGTTCGTAGCCGCTATAAAAAACAAGAAGTAATATGACCTCTCAAAAAGCGATTATAAGTGCATGAATATCAATTACTTATATCTTCTTCGCAAAGATGAGAATGCCGTTATTTAACTCTTGTTTAACAGCCTCTTTAAGTTGTTAATCGTTCGGAATAAAACCGAATTGTCACAGTATGTGGGGATGAGTCGAACAAGGGTTGGACAGTTCTTGGTACTGGTGAATTTGCCTGAAAAAGACCGGCGAAAGTATAAGCATATGGAGGGACTACGGGAGTATCAGTTGCGACAGAGATGTATGGATGAGTGAAGTAGGAGACCTCAGATATACCGAGTCTCAGATACCAAAAATGTCCATGGTGGTCAGCTTCCAGGTATCTCCTTCTTTCGTGCAGGTCAGTTCAAGAGTGATACTGCCAAAGGAACTTTCCACGTCAACGGGATACACTACGGCCTTGTCACCCTCGAATTTCACTTCCGCATAGTCCATGATGAGTCTCAGGTCGTCTAGGTAGCCTGCCTGTTTGGCTTCCTCCAGGAAGGCCTTCACTTTGGCTTTACTTCCGTATTCAGAATGCTCAAACTTATCCGAGATACCGGCCATGGCCCCGTCGAGGTCTTTATTAACCAGTTTGTTAAAATAAACTATGGTCTGGCCGAGGATGGCTTCTTCCGGAGATGCAGCATGTGTTTCTGCTACAGCGTAGGCATCTGTTTGTTCTGTTGTCTGAGATATGACATCTTTTCTCGGATCCAGAACACCAGAAGTAACAGACACCCGATATAGCGCACATGGAAGCCCTTGTTCATCGTTATGCCCTTGCACGGGAAAGTTTGTATCAACTATTGTGCCTTCGGGTGACTTTCTTGAAAATGTTGCGCGGACAAGGATAAGTACTTCTCCTGGCTCAGTAAATGATACAGGACATGAAAGTGTTTTCATCTCGTCAGCAGCCCACTTTTCATCATACAATTCGACATGAACCATTGAAGGAGAAATTGCTTCTGCTGAAGTTAAAGGTCTCCATTTATTACCCTCTGACGAGAAACGTAAAAGTTTGTTATTACCGCCCACTTCAAAAAGATCATAGGCACTTGTATTTTCTTGAACTATTGGTTTCCCGCCATCTATAGAGAATGCTATTGTTCCCGTTCGCTCCTCGTTAGCCGGATTCTGTGCCGTAACCTTGATGATTGATGGGCTTTCTCCAACGCTTGCCGACGTTGGTATTGTCACTTTTAGTTTTTCATCTTCCATAAATGGTTCTTCAGGCATGAATTCATTTTTTTCAGAAACTAAATAATCTTTATGTACCCAGCCCTTTTGTCCGAAAAACTGGACGTTAACCCACGGATCTTTTTCGTATGGCCTTTCGATAATAATGACCGGCGCACTCGGTGGAAGTTGAGTCACAATGTTTGCATCAGTTGAAGGCGATTCTCGGAGATTAAGAAAATCTTGAACATTTACAACCGCCCTTTGTGAAGAATCTGCTTCATAATAAATCCTGTAAATTTCAGAAGACGATACATAGCGCCCGTTCTCCCACCAATAAACAACTCTTTCCAAATCAGTTTCAAAATTAGCAATAACATACCGGAATTGCGCATTCCCGATTTCTATCTCAGAGTCTTCAAATAAATTATCAACATCAGCGTCCACAATAGGACCAGATTCGCCGATATCTAATATACACATATCATAATTTTCAGGATCAGATAGTAATGTATGCTTCCAGTCATATTCTGAAGAATATTTATTTAAAACAAATATTCCTATTGTTTTCTTTTCAATATCCATTGCTAAAAATGATAAATCCTGAAATGTATTCCCATCGAAATCGGCTTTTATTCGCCAAGGTCGATGGATTTTTTTGTGATCCCACCATGGATAATCATTAAAACTTAAAAGGCGATAATTAGGCAAGTTTTTTGATAGATAATTTAAGATAATTTCATCATCAGGGTCAATAACTTCTGTTTGCTTTCCTCCCTCCAATATGGGCATATCTGGAAGTTCCACATGTTCTTTTGCAACCCATTTCTCGCCAAGTCCTGGGATATTAACTTTCAACCATTCACCAGAAGCATCAACCCCTAGAATTGGAATCCGTGTTCCAGAGCCGATAGTTGCAATTACTTTCGCATCCTTTGAAGGATACTCACGAACATTTAAAGCTGGTTTTGCCATCACGATTCCCTCATTTTTTCCGGCAGATACCGAAGACTGTAATTGTGTCTTTGAGGTACTCAATGATGCTGATGTTGATGTTATCGTAGGATCTGTTAGTGGTGTTTTTGTTGGTACATTTACTATTGGTGCTAGTTCTGGTGTTGATGCGGGCTTTGGCGTTGGTACTGGCGACGGTGCTGGCGTTTGTGTTGGTGTTGCCGCTGGCGCCCCAGTTAATACGTTATTTTGCTGTGAATACGAATCATTGGATGTCGAAACAGGTATTATGGGACTGCCAGAGTTCCTTATGGCTATTATCGTTAACAGAAACGATAAAAACAGACCGGCAGCAATATATACATAAAAAAGATTACGCTTTGAACTTCCCCAGCGACTTGTCATGTAGCTATGCAGATACTTTAGTTGACTTAAAACATCATCACTTTGTTGTTCAAATTGTTGGGTATTATTAAAGGAATAAGAAAGTAAATCTGGCGTAAAATAGTCGGCAATAACTTTTTTGGCTTCGTCGTAGGTCTCTTGTGATGTTCCTTCTTCCAGTTGTCTTAAGTGCTGTAATACTTGATTGAGCTGATGTATTTCATCACAAGACATCTTTAATGCATTTGATTTATAGCTTAAATCTATGCGTTTGGAACACAAAATAGCCTTTGCATTTTCTTTTATATATTTTTCAAATGGTTTATCTTTTGGTAAAACAGATTCAACTTTGTTTTTTACAGATTGTATGTTCTGTTTGGCTGAAAAGTAGACACGCAAAAATTTATAGCTAACCACAAGCAATGATATAACAGTGAATGTTACTACTAAATAACGAAGTACTAATGCCGAGTGAATGACGCTCAATGTAAGACAAAATAATACGATAGGAATCAAAAACGCTATGGAACAAAGATAAACAGGTGCAAAAAACTCTCTACGCTTTAAGTTTATATATTCAGCACCTTTGTTTATTTTATTATTTATCGCTTTTTGATGTTCATATGCTGTTTTAGCTGTTGATTTTATAGTGTCGATATTGACTGCATTAATATCTAGAGCCGGTGAGTCTCCTGTAATTAAACCATCTGAAAGATTGATGAAATTCCGGTATTCTCTTCCATTAGCAGAGTAGTTTATAAAACAAATTGGTATATATATAAGATTAAAAAGTATGTTTTCTAGTCTGATAGAAACCTTATCGATGTCCTTATTCTGTTCCCCTTCCGCACATTCAGATTCTGCTTTGTTTCTGATTTTCTTCAGACAGTCGTTTTTTTCCCACGCCTCTCTTTGCGTTATATATGCTGGGTATACTGTAAAATTAGACTGCGGAGGAGGAAATCCAATTTTGGTTTCCTTTATATCTATCTTACAGTTCAATAACCTGAATTCGGATGTGAGTTTTTCATCGGCAATAACAGTGAAATCGGATAAGAAATCATGAAATCCGCTGCAACTATGCCAAACAGTCTCTTCAACGTTATAGGGAACTTGCTCTTGGTATTCTTCAACAGCTGAATGATTTCCAAGCCAAGTGGTTTTCATTACGGTTCGTTCTTTAAGTACCGTTCTATATTTCGTTATGGTACGTTTTTCAGGATATCTCCCTTGCCATGAACAATTCACATTGACTTCAACAAACCATATAGGGATGTAACCTCCGGAAACAGATATATTTAACGATTCCGGATTGTTGAATCCTAAGGGGTCACTTGTAATTTTTTCAACGACCTTTGCCTTCGCTTCATCAAGCGATATACTGTGTTCTATATGCCGGATGTTAAACCCAGCATTAGGATAATCTTTTAGTCGTTCAAATTGCTCTGCTGGCTGTTGTACAGCATGGGTACTTCCACAAAATTGGCATTTGGCAAAAACACCGTCAGCGCCAATCTTAACTTGTCCTCCGCAATTTGGACAAGCCATATTTGTGATATTGGCTTTTGTCATCCCTAAATACCTTAAAAACTGTTAACTAAAAAGACATAGTAAGTTCAACGCTGTAATGAATTGCTAATATATCTCACCTTACTTTCCAAGGATTCAATTTCATCTTTACATGGCGGCTGGATATTCTTTGCGTTAAATTTCGAGCATAACTGTTGAACTTCAGCACACAGAGAAGCATATTCCTGGCTAGCGTAAATCTGACCTGAATGAGGCAATGAGTACAATAATTTTTCACGCAGTGATTTTAGCGATTGCAATGTCCCTTTCAATTCAATATCTGCAGAAAGGGTGTCTTCGTAATACTGCAACATAGTTGCGAGGTCTTTGGGAGATTTCACTTTTGAATCACCATAAGAATTATAATCCGATGAATTAGCGCTTATGGTAAAGAATAGAACGGATATACAGATTAGGACTACACCACCAAGTAGCACCTGCAATATTAGGTGGAAACGCTGTATTAGACTGTCGTCTACTGTTAATACCTCAGCTATAAGTAGAAGAAAACTCAAAAAAACATAACATGTCATTATTAGTGACATCAACGGTAAAGCGCCCCCATAGCCCCCACTATCCTTACGATTTAGTAAGGGTAGAAATGCATAAATCCCCCACGACGCCCAAAAAACAAGAACAAGGAATTGAATCCATAATAAACGATATACATAAAAATCCGAGCGATTTTCTGAAGGAATTAAAAGTATTGGAACAATAATGGCTACGCCGGATGTTGTTGCCCATCCGAGTACAATCGCAACGCTCATAAGTTTTTTTTGTGTCATAATAAATGTAAACC
>JAKLHG010000919.1 GCA_022710255.1 Candidatus Hydrogenedentota bacterium | reverse complement strand
AGCTCGCTAGGGATAAGATTATTAGGGTGATTAACAGGGTAAAGTTTTCCGATGTGGAAGAAGGTGGGGACAGTATCTGTCTGACTATTCCCCATATCCCGTAAATAATCAAGACCGGCAGCCAGATCAGCCAGGCCTGGCGGCATCGGTTTTTCCGGATAAGCACTAAAAGCAAAATAACAAGGACCCATAAAGCCAGGGACGAAAGATGATTGTACCAGGGCCAGTCATAAAAAGCGATCCCCCGTTTGCCGAAGCCGTCCTCGTCGCCGTCCTGCCAGGCTTCAATCCTCAACTTACCAAACACCGTAATGGGTACTCGCCACGAGTACGCGCAGGTCCCGCCTCAGCCATACTCGAAGGAGCCGGTGGCGATCTGTTTATCCCCTTGAAAAATGGCAAACTGGGGCGGTTTGTTCCTCATCAGGCTGGTATAACTTTCACCGCCCCGGCCGGTCAGCGAATAAACCAATTGAAGAATCTTTCCATGCCGGGTGGCGGTAACGTCCTGATACAATGGCCCGCCGGCCTTCA
>JAKLHG010000918.1 GCA_022710255.1 Candidatus Hydrogenedentota bacterium | reverse complement strand
TGGGGCGCGACGCGACTTTTCGCCGTGCCAATCAGCGTTACTGAAGTTTCAATCCACGCGCCCCGCGCGGGGCGCGACATCTCAGCTCACTCTGATTTGGCAGTGGAATATCGTTTCAATCCACGCGCCCCGCGCGGGGCGCGACTCGGCATTTGGTTCCGCAACGACCGACAGAAAGCAGTTTCAATCCACGCGCCCCGCGCGGGGCGCGACTACATCCCTCGGATGGGAATGGCAGACACCGTCCGGTTTCAATCCACGCGCCCCGCGCGGGGCGCGACAACGTCTAGCAGCGTGGCGCCGTTGGCCTTGTATCGTTTCAATCCACGCGCCCCGCGCGGGGCGCGACCCGAAGGATGCAACGTGGCCGCCTGATAAGCCTGAGTTTCAATCCACGCGCCCCGCGCGGGGCGCGACAGCCAGGCGGGGGAGATATTGAGGGAGAAACCATGTTTCAATCCACGCGCCCCGCGCGGGGCGCGACCTGAGTATGTTGGGACCTACGTCAACGATGTTGTCGTTTCAATCCACGCG
>JAKLHG010000917.1 GCA_022710255.1 Candidatus Hydrogenedentota bacterium | reverse complement strand
AACGAGCGGAGACGGGTCTGTCGCTGGTTCCGAAAACCACAACATTAAGTAGCATGACATAGAAAAGCAACAACATATTGTGCTTTCAAGTACAAACGACCCGAAAAAAAACGTTCTAAAACGTTCTAAAACGTCATGAAACGCAAAAAAATGATGAAAAAAAGTGAAATAACGTCTCAAAAAGTAGCGATTTCGTTCAGTTCGGCTCGTTCCCAAATTGGATTTGGGAACGGGATTGCATGCAAAATTCCATTTTGCATCCTTATGTGAAGAACGGCAGTGATTGGGCAATGACCACAGGAAGAGAAATAGAATTTCAAGAGCAAGTGCGTTACGAAATGCAATTTCGTAACGAGAAATGACACCCGGAGGCCGTCCATACTACGAGAAAGTTAATTTTTAACGATTTGGATTTCAACATACGCTTCATGCAACGAATCGAAATCGAAATCGTTATCCAAATCGAAATCGTCAAACAATCACAATTATGTGTCGTATTTTGTAGTTGTTACGTAGCGCTTTCTTAACAGACGGAACG
>JAKLHG010000916.1 GCA_022710255.1 Candidatus Hydrogenedentota bacterium | reverse complement strand
TGCGCTTTAGTAGGCGTACCTTCCAGGTGCGCCAAAAGGGGCATAGCCCCAATCCCCGGTCTTTTGCGCTAAAGCAGACGTACCTTCCCAGGTGCGCCATAAGGGGTATTCCCCCAATCCCCGGTCTTTTGCGCTAAAGTAGGCGTACCTTCCAGGTGCGCCAAAGGGGTATTCCCCCAATCCCCGGTCTTTTGCGCTAAAGTAGGCGTACCTTCCCAGGTGCGCCAAAGGGGCATTGCCCCAATCCCCGGTCTTTTGCGCTTCAGTAGGCGTACCTTCCAGGTGCGCCAAAGTGCCGCAAGTGCTGGAGATTACCCGCTATGGCGCACCTGGAAGGTACGCCTACTGAAGACATGCGAATGGTTTGGGCGTTGTCTTTTTTTGGCGATGAAAAACAAAACCCAAAAACATAATTTGGATAGGAGTAATTTGTCGTGTAAACTAGGCTGACTTCTCTTACACTTATCTACGGAATTCTAAATGCAGTTTCATTCAGCGGGGTACCCATGCCAGAGGTGAAATACATCTCAAAAATAGC
>JAKLHG010000915.1 GCA_022710255.1 Candidatus Hydrogenedentota bacterium | reverse complement strand
GAACTCGACCGCCTGCACGAAGCGGCGGAGCTGGTTCTCGACACCCACATGCGCTGCAACGCGGGCCACGGCCTCACCATCCGCAACCTGCGGCCCGTCGCCCTGCTCCCCGAGCTCTGCGAGGTGAACATCGGCCACGACATCATGGCCCGCGCCCTCTTCATCGGCCTCGAGGCCGCCGTGGGCGAAATCCTCGACATCCTCCACTGGGCCTCCGAGGACGAGGCGTAGCGGCCCTTCCCCCGCCCTCACCCCTCCGCGGGGGCGCCCCCCTGAATGAGGGCGCGCAGCCCCGCCGCGGCGGCCCGCGGATCCGGGGCCGCGGTGACGGCGGTGACAACGGCGCAGCGGCGCGCGCCGCGCGCGAGGACCTGCCCGATGTTTTCGGCCTTGATGCCGCCCATGCAGGTGAAGGGGACGCGCAGGTGCGGGCGGATGGCGTCAATCATCTCCGGCCCCACCACGCCCGTGGGCACGGACTTGGTCTGCGTGGCGAAGACGGGGCCGATGTTGACGTAGCTGGCGCCCGCCTCCTGGGCG
>JAKLHG010000914.1 GCA_022710255.1 Candidatus Hydrogenedentota bacterium | reverse complement strand
GGCCCCCCTGCCGGGGCTTGCCGAGCGCCTCATGCGCGAGGCCGGGCGCACCCCGGAAATCGTCCTCGCCGCCCGCACGGACAGCCTCCTCCTGTGCGGCAAGGACTTCGCGCAGATGCGCTGCCGCGTGACCCTGGCCACGGACGACGGGTCGGCGGGCATGAAGGGGTTCGCGTCGGACGCCCTGCGCACCCTGAAGCCGGGGCCGGACACCGTGGTGTACTGCTGCGGCCCCATGCCCATGATGCGCGCCGTGCACGATGTCTGCGCGGAGCTGGACGCCCCCTGCTTCGCCTCCCTGGAGGCGCTCATGGCCTGCGGCGACGGCGTGTGCATGGGCTGCGTGGTGGAGGCGAACGTGGAAATCGAGGCCGAGCGCATGGTGCGTGTGTGCGCCGACGGCCCCGTGTTCGACTCGCGCGTCATCAACTGGTCCGCAGCGGGGAAACGGTGATATGTCCGCAGCAGGCGTGAACATGCAGGTGAACATCGGCGGCTTGGTGATGAAGAACCCCGTGACCGTGGGGTCAGGCACCTTCGGC
>JAKLHG010000913.1 GCA_022710255.1 Candidatus Hydrogenedentota bacterium | reverse complement strand
TGATTACGTACATGATTTCCGTGACGAACACGGGCAACGTGACGCTGTTTAATGTGGTGGTAACGGACCCGCTTACGGGGCTGAATTCCACCATAACGCGTCTGCCTGCGGGCGTGGAAGTGACCTATGTGCAGTCGCATGTCATCACGCAGTCGGACCTGGATGCGGGCCAGTTCGTGAACACGGCTTCTGCATCGGGCACGGACCTGGATGGCGGGACGGTTACGGATGACGACGACGAAATAGTAACAGGAGAATCTGTTGAGGGAGAAGGTGAACCCATCGAAGGTGAACCGGTTGAAGGCGAACCCATCGAAGGTGAACCGGTCGAAGGCGAACCGGTTGAAGGCGAGCCGGTCGAAGGCGAACCCGTTGAAGGCGAACCCGTCGAAGGCGAACCCGTTGAAGGCGAACCGGTTGAAGGCGAACCGGTTGAAGGTGAACCCATTGAAGGTGAGCCGGTTGAAGGCGAACCCGTCGAAGGTGAACCTGTTGAAGGCGAACCTGTCGAAGGTGAGCCGGTCGAAGGCGAACCCGTTGAAGG
>JAKLHG010000912.1 GCA_022710255.1 Candidatus Hydrogenedentota bacterium | reverse complement strand
CTTCGGCCTCCCTGTGCTCTACTACTTATATAGGGATTCCGATGCGTTTTTGTGCCTGAAAGGGGCATTTTTTTTCGCGCGACAGGCGATTTGAGAAGGGCTGCCGGAGAGCCGGTTTCGGCCTCCGATATACGAAATGCCACGTAATAACAGGCTGAAACGGGTAGGAGGCGTACCGGCGCCGGGGCCGTCCTCCTGTCGGGGCGCGGTGTCCGGACGATGTTTTTTTACTGCACGAAAATGTAAACCGGGTAGTTTCCGATTGGCACGGGATCATGTTCCCTGGTATTACGGCAAAACACCGGGACTGTCCCCGGCGCGGGGTCGCGAAGTGCAACTTCGCTTACAATTGCGTTACGAAATCCAATTTCGTAACGAGCAGGGAACGAGCAGGGAACGAGCAGGGAAACCCGCCATCAAGTTCAACTGGCAGTCACCCAGCGCGAATCCCTTTCTGATCTCGTCTTTCGAGATATTACGCGCTACACGGAAGCACCGTCATCTTCCTTATTCGCGTCTGCAAGGGGAGGTTTGGGCAACGGTGGCGGCTGT
>JAKLHG010000911.1 GCA_022710255.1 Candidatus Hydrogenedentota bacterium | reverse complement strand
TCGGGAAGAGGTTGATGACGCGCACGTGGGTGATCCGTCGGCCGGCCGGCAGCGGGCGTCGGCTGTCGTTGACGTTGACAATGGAGACGATGCCGGAAGACAGGTCGGGTTGGGCGGTTTGGTCGGCGGCGGCCTGAAGCGTGGCGGGCGGGATGACCGGCGGGCGGGTTCGCGGCCGCAGCGGAATGGGATCCAGGCAGGCAATCGCAGGGTCTCTGTAGAGAATCTCGCGGTTGCCGAAGGCATCGAGCAGGCAGAGCGCGTAGTTGCTCTGGCCGGCGTCGTGCACGCACAGGTAGTAATCCTCGCTCAGCGGCCAGGGCGTGCCATAGACCTCGGCCGCCGGCGAATGACGCCCTTTGGGATGCGGCACGCCCGGGGCCGATTCGGACTCGGGGAAGGGCACGGAGGGAGTGATGCGCTCGATCTGGGCGGTGGAGTGGTCGTCGGTGTGCCGCGGATCGATCAGCACGATCGAGCCGTAGGCCTGGCCGTGGTGCGGCGCGGCCACGGCCACATACTTGTGCGAGCCCGGAACCGCCCGGATGGACA
>JAKLHG010000910.1 GCA_022710255.1 Candidatus Hydrogenedentota bacterium | reverse complement strand
AGCGTAGTGATGAACCACGCGGTTATTTGCGCCAAATCATGCTGAACTATATCTATCACGATAGGCTAAAACTACCACATTCTCCTTTGTGTTATGATACCGAAATTGTCAAGTAGAATCCGTCTCATAATATGTAGTGTCATGTCAAACTACTCATCCCGGCCGTTTTGCGGCCCAAACGTCCTTCATCCAGCCGTCCAACCCGCCTCGGGCGGAGCATTAACCACTAACTGATTAACTCATTAACATAAAAATCTTCTTGCCTTTTCCCCCACCTGATTATAACATCTCTGGATTAGCGGTGATTTTGCTCTTTGCTCCGCGTTACAAATGTGCTAAAGTGACGTTATCCGGTCCCTTGCGGGCGGTGTTTTTTGCGTTCGCCGCTTTTCCTGAAACATAGGAAAGGAGGCCTGCCATGGCAAAAAACCAAACCAGGCGTGCATAAGGAAGCCGCCAACGAGTGCGCCTGAAGTCCAAGCGCCCGGGGCGCGTTTCACCATTCCACCCTTTCACCCTGATTACACTCCCCTTTGAATGTCCTTATCCACCG
>JAKLHG010000091.1 GCA_022710255.1 Candidatus Hydrogenedentota bacterium | reverse complement strand
TAGAAAGGAAAAACATGCAGATCCATCATGCCATTCTTGGCTCTATCTCGACCCATTTTTTCGTATTGGTAGTGCTGGCGCTAATACTATTTGGTTCGCTTCCCGGACGGGCCAATGAAACTGCTCACAATACGGATTGGATGCAGGAGCATCCCTTTGGTCTCATGGTACATTGGATTGCGCCCGGGCCCACGCCTCTTAAGGGACCTCATATCGAGGATTTGAACCAGGCTGTAAACAGTTTCGATCTCGACCGTTTCATGCGTGATTTTGAGTCCACCGGCGCGGGCTGGCTGATTTTTACCATTGGCCAGAACACTACCATGTATGCGAGTCCCAATGCCGTGCTGGACAAATTGGCAGGGCCGGGATACTGTTCTGAACGCGACTTGGTACTTGAAATCGCAGAACGGGTTCATGCGGAGGGAAAGCATTTCATTGCTTACCTGCCTGCGGAGGTCAACAAACCCCAAAAACTCCATGCGCCTTTTGCGTGGAATCCCGGGGACCAGACCGAGTTCCAAGTCCGATACACCGACTTCATCCGTGAATACGCGTTGCGTTTGGGAACGAAACTCTCCGGCTGGTGGTTTGACGGCTGTTACACTTGGGACATATTCCCAAACAGCACATACAACTGGCCGCTCTGGTTTGGCGCCGCCCGTGCCGGAAACCCGAATGCCATTGTTGCTTTCAACGACGGTTCTTTCTGTATAGGCATCACCACGCCTGTTACTCCCCTGCAGGACTACCTATCGGGTGAAGTGGAGGCGCTCGTAGACGGCAAAATACGCCTTGGACGCGCCAAAGACGCGCCGTTGCACATGCCGGAAACGCGCTTTGTGGCGGGAACGGAAACACAGTGGCACGCTTTGGTGCCCATAGACTGTAACCGATTCTGGTGGCACACACCGAAGCGTCCCATGACGCCCAGCTATCCGGATGCGGAACTGATTTCTTTCCTGAACCAGTGCCGCGATGTTGGTGGCGTAGTGACTTTTAACGTAGGCATATCGCAAGAAGGCACCTTGGGCGGTGAAACTGTCGCGCAGCTGTCCCGTATCGCTGAATCACAGAAACGAACGCATTAGCGAGGTCGGAGATTACCCCGAAGGCGTACTTTCAGACAAGTTCGATGCTTTAAATGCCCCGAAACAAATCGCTACTGCTTCTTTTAATACCAACCTATATCCCCTATTGCAGACCGCAGCCCGATACTTATGAAAGACGTATAAAAGAAACAGAACAACATGCAGACCCACACCTCCACCCGCCGTGAATTAGTTTGGTTCCCAAATTCCTGTTTGGGAACCTGCTCTCTCTTGAAATTTTTACTGGCGGCAATTTTGCTATCAGGCACGACAATAATAACGAAGGCTCACTCAAATGAGATTGAGTATCCCCTGTCCTTTAAAATGCAGGGTAATCCGCTCGTACGGCACATCAGCTCAACCGATCCCGACGTTCACGTCTGGGAGGGCGTTGTCAAGCCCCCGCTTTTTGGTCCACTCCTTATGAGAGTTTCTGTGTTTCATGTCTGAACCTCCGGGCAGCATTGCCTGGGTGGTTGTGGAGCCGAGCGTAGCGAGGCGGAACAACCACCCAGGCAATGCTCGGCGAATTCTTTTGGGGTCCGATTCCCCAGTGAGGAATGGGGGCGTGCTTCGTTATAGTGCGCCTTCCAGGTCATAGCCAGTTGTTGGGCTTCTTTAAGAGAAGTAAAATAATTCATTTCTAGAAACTCGTCTCGCAAACGACTATTAAAAGACTCCGCGTAACCGTTTTGCCAAGGCGCACCAGGAGCGACGTAAAGGGTCCCCACAGCGGCCTTTTCGAGCCATTTCTGCATTTGCTGAGCGATGAATTCCGAGCCGTTGTCCGAACGGATATGGCCAGGAACACCATGGTGAGCCATGAGTTCAGACAGCACACTGAGTACGGCGTCGGCCGTGAAGGAACGCCGCACTTCCAGACACAAGTTTTCACGGGTAAATTCATCTAGGATCACAAAAATTTTCAATTGTCGCCCATCGACAGTACGGTCGTGAATAAAATCCCAAGTCCACACATCATTTCTAAACAGGGCTGCGCGCTTGTCACAGGCGTTGGATGAAGCGCCTATAGCCCGCTTTTTATGCCGCTTCCGGGGTACTTTGAAGCCTTCGTGCTTCCATATCCGGTGGACACGCTTGTAGTTGATCCGCCAGCCCGCACGCTGCAAACACGTGGTGATATAGCGACAACCCCGGCGTGGGTGCTCCTTGACTAACTGGTGTATTGCGCTCACCAGAACCTTGTCTTTGTCCTGTTCCCTCGGCGTGTAGCGTTGAGTAGAGCGGTGTTGCTTGATCACAGCACAGGCCCGGCGTTCCGATACCTCGTGGGTGCTTTGGAGCCGCTTCGCGGCATCCCTGCGGCGCGCCGGGCTCAGAAGTTTCCCTCGGCAATATCCTTGAGCATGGACTTGTCCAGTTCGGCCTCGGCCAAGAGCTTCTTCAATCGAGCATTCTCGATTTCCAGTTCCTTCAATCGCTTCGCTTCTTCGCACTTCATGCCACCGTACTGATTGCGCCAGCGATGGTATGTGGCCTCGCTCACTTCGAGCGCCTGACATACGTGTTCCACCGACTTCCCGGCATTCAGAAGGCGGTCCGCCTCCTGAAGTTTGCGGACAATCTGCTCCGGATTGTGACGTTTTCTCTTCGACATCTTCGAGTCTCCTTGGCCTGTGGGCCGATTGGAAACTCTCATTGTACATGGACCAGTTTATGGGGGGCACACCAGCGTCGTATGGATGTATTGCTCGCAGGATCATCCGAGACAACCGGGCGACTTGAGCCCTTGGGCTCTTATGGATGGATACCATGTTTTTTCCTCGAAGGACCTGGTCAACTGGACCGACCACGGAGAAATCATCCATTCACGAGATATTGCCTGGGGAAGAGAAGGATGGATGTTCGCGCCGGGCGCGGCGCGCAAGGATGGAAAATACTATCTTTACTATCCACACATGGACAAGATGTTTATATGGAGAATCGGCGTGGCAATCGGAGATTCTCCGGCTGGACCCTTTAAGGACATCGGCCATCCGATCAAAGACATCACAGGCATTGACCCGAAAATCTTTATTGATGATGACGGGCAGGCCTATATTTACAACAACACGGCACAGGTGGCCAGGCTCAAGCCCAACATGGTCGAACTGGCGGAAAGGCCCCGACCGATAGACTACGCGCCGCCCAGCGTCAAAAAGGACAAGACCCAGCGTTTCCTTGAGGCCTCTTACATGCATAAATACAACGGAAAGTATTATTACTCTTACACCAACTATAAAAACAACGAGCACCAGGGCTTCTACGCCATCGGTGACAGCCCCTACGGTCCTTTCGAGTGGAAAGGGGCTTTTGCCCCCTGCCCGGAGGGCGCCCAGTTCCATCATTCCTTGGTCGAGTTCAAAGGGCAATGGTACTGCTTCTATCACATCAATACATCGGAGGAGTTGCGCAACAAGCTGGGATTGGATTGGAATGGGTTTCGCCGCATCGCGTGTTTTGACCGCCTCTATTACGACGATGACGGGACGATAAAGGTGCTGAGTTACACCAAGGAATGACCTGTCGTTCGCATTTATTCGCACGCGTTGTTGTCATTGAACTTACACTCTCTCCGCGTGTGGAGTTCTGGGGACAGTATACTTATTTATTGCATTTATCAGTAGTCCTTTGATACGTCATCCGCATGGCAAGAATAGCACACGTTGTGGCGCCGGGCATGCCCCATCATATTACACAGCGTGGTAACCGACGGTTGCCCGTCTTTTTCCGTGATGCGGATTATCGCACCTATCTGTCGCTGTTGTCGAATTTCTGTGCGCAGTATCAGGTGACGCTATGGGCGTATTGCCTGATGCCGAATCATGTGCATCTGGTGGCGGTGACGGAGCATGGGGATGGCCTGCGCTGTGCGCTGGGCGAAACACACCGGTGCTACACGCGCCATGTGAATTTTCGGGAAGGGTGGCGGAGGCATCTTTGGCAGGAGCGTTTTGCGTCTTTTGTGATGGATTACCGGCATACGTTGGCGGCGGTGCGTTATATTGAACTCAATCCAGTGCGCGACGGCCTGGCGCCCGATGCGGGAACGTATCCCTGGAGCAGTGCACGTGCCCATCTGTCCGGTACGGATGATGGTGTGGTGCATGTTGCTCTTTTGTGTTCGGAAATAAACGATTGGAAATCCTTTCCCCGCGTGGAGGAGGAAGAGGGTGTTCTGTCGCGCCTGCATCACTGTCAACGGACAGGCCGGCCCTGTGGCGACACTGCGTTTATTTCTCATGATGAATCGCTTTGCGGGCACGCCCTGCACTGCAAAAAGCCCGGCCCGAAGGGAAAAAGAGATGAGAGATAAGTATACTGTCCCCAGAACTCCCGCTTCATACCATGACTACCTCGCGCAGAATGCGGCGGCCAATACGCGGTTTCAGCGCTCCGGGTGTCACCAGATCCACGGGGCGTCCCAGCCACTGGGCCAGTTGTTCCTCAAGTTCCAGGAATTTGAAAAATCCCGGTGTTTTTCCAAATACGACCAGAATATCAATATCGCTGTCTTGAGTTGCTTCGTTGCGTGCCCAGGACCCGAAAACACCTATACGTACCACGTTGTAATCCTGTGCCAATATGGCTTGGTGGTCGGACAGGATGGATTGGATTTGTTCAAGACTTGATACTGACATCAGCGACCTTTCAAAGAATGGCGAAAGTGTGTGCCATCAGGAACATTCTAGTCTAACAAAGGCTTTACCCGCAAACCGGTTGAGAAAGAATGCCTACAGTTATACTCAGCCTCTCGGCTTAAATACCAATATAACCCTATTGCCAAAGGAAGTTCTCTCCCTGGCGTTAAAAGCCAGGATGATTTCAGTGTCCCTGCCCGTTGGCCTGTCCACAAGGGTTATCTCCACTATAGTGCTTTCAAACCGGGCGAGGTCTTGTGGAAGTGAAACGGCCTTTTCCAAGTCCCCGGAACACGTGATATACACGCCTCCAGGCTTATCCCCTGCATTTCCGGGCGCGATCAGGGTGGCCTCGCCCAGGTTGGTAATCGTCAGTCTTAGTGTGACGGGCGAACCATCAACCGGGATACTGTCTCCGCTGAAGACGCGCTGCCAGGTTCCGTCTGCGTTACGCATCTCTACCACGTCAAAACAGGCGTCCAGATACTTGGGTGGATTGCTACCCGTCCAGGGAACATTGCCCACGGCCACTGGCGGACAGTTGGTGGAGTCCGTACCCGTGCCTTCAGTGTGCAAGCCGGGTGTTTTACCCTCAGCGATAGCGGTCCAGAATGCCTCTTCCAGGGCGGCGTAAATGCCGGTCAGCCCGTTCTTGTGGCTGTCACGGTCGAAGGTGAGCCAGGTGTCCACGGGTTTCACGCCCGGCGCCTGTATAAATGAGGCGGCATGTTCGCGGATGACCTTGGTCACCGGCCGGTCCGTACCGTCCGGGTTGATAATCCCGTAATCGCTGTTTTCATTGACACGGAATCCGCCCGGGTACCACCACCAGAAGATACCGTCGGCGCCGCTTTCCGTCATCATGCGGTAAAAGTCGGCATAATACCGCGCCTGAAAGTCGAGGGCCTCCTCGCCGGGGCGCATCAGGCTCATGTCCCAGGCATGTACGCCGGCCTCGGCCCACAGTACCGGCAAGGCCGGATTCGCCCAGCGTCCATACTCAAAAGTAAAGTGCCCCGGTTTGACTTTTTCCCAATCGCCGATGCGGCCGTAGGCTTCCGGTTCGAGAATATCCACCGCCCCGGCGAGGTACGCGAAATCATAGAGGATAGTCGTGTAATTCAGGTCGGTCGGGTCGCCCGCCATGGACATGCGGAAGCTGATAGAATGGTTGGGGTCCAGGGAACGCACGAACCGACGGGCCTCGGAATACTTCTCGTACAACAGCGTGTCGAGGAACCGGCGGTAGGCGGCAATCATGCGGTCCCAGTGGCCCTCTCCAGAAATCATGTCCGGCGTGTAGTTGGCAACCCGGCCGTCCGCATCACGCGGCACAGGGCAGCCCCACTCTTTCTCCGCATTCTCCAGGCTGCCGTAGCGCTCGATGATCCACGCTTCCCACTGCGGATTGAAGGGGTCCCGTTCCGAACTGCGGAACTGGGGCTCCCAGGCGAGGTCATAGGCGAATACGGTATCGTTTTCCGCCAACCGGTAATATTCAATGAGTTCCCGCAGGGTATCGCGGGGAAGGTCCATAGGCGTGCCCGGTCGCAGTGAGAGGTTCGCCTTCAAGCCCAGGGCGTCCATACGCCGCAGCAGGTCGAGCAAGTTCTGGGCCTCCATGGATTCCCGGTGGATAAAAATACTCAAGGCATTGCAGCCCAAGGCGACACAACGTTCCAAATCGCGCTGAATCACTTTCGGGCTATACGCTTCGGCGCCTACCCAGTGTTCAAAATATTTCCACCACTCCGTGCCGATACCCGAAGAAGGCATATAATTTACGCCATGGGGCCGCCAGCGTTGCCCGTCCAGCATGAAATCACCATCCTGAACGGACACGAAAGCGGGCGCCTCCCTGGGTTTCCAGCAATGGAGTTCATGTTCCGCCTGGTCCAACACTGTATCCCCGCGATAAAGACTGGCCTTAACCTGATATCCCCCATCGGGCCATTGTTCCGGTTTCCAGGGCTGTTCGAAAGGAACGGACGCTCCCCCGGGAAAGGTCAGTTCCGTCCAGGATACCGCCTTGACCAAAGCCCCGTCGGACGCGTTCACCTCAACCTGCACCGACAACCCGTCCGATGCAGCCGCCCCCAGATTGGCCACCGTCGCGCCCAGGCGCAGCGCCTGACCTTCAAAGCAGGTATAAAATTCCGCGCCTCCGTCCACAAGGAACACAGGGTCTTTCATGCGCGCCAAGACCCCTTTTACAGCGGCTGCGCCCTGTTCCGAGGCGTACCACCCGGCATCGTCAATAGCAAAAGACGCCCATACCCCGCCTTTAAAGTCGCCGTCAGCATGGATGAACATGGCAGCGGGATACCCGCGCAAATCGCCATCCGCCGCGCGGACTTCGAGCAAGGGCATCCAGCGCCAGTGCCTGCCCTTCCTGTAGCCCCCCGCCTCGGGGCGCGGATGCATCGCCAGCATCGTCGCAGGGAGAGGATAGGCAGTTTCAGGCGCCACTTGCTGCCCGGCTGACGCCGTGAGGGTGGCCGCACCGGACATGTCGAAGAACTTGTAACCCGGCGAAACGATTTCCAGCGCCGGCGCCGGCACATTGTCTATAACCTGTCCTTGGCTGGCCTCAAAAGCGGCGGTGCCCACCTGGGACACTTGGAACCAGTGCCCGCCATGCAGATGCCCCGTATGCGTGTAGGCCAGCGTAAAGGCAATCATCTCCACGTTGGCGGGATTCAGCGCGCCGTCCGCGCGATCGGGAACGCTTTCCCAGAACTTGAAGTCTTCCGGGGATAAACGGAATTTCTGCCACGACTGTGTCAGAGGCACCACGGCGATCCAGCGTGACCCGTCCCGTTCCCGCCATTCCACGGCAAGCCGGTTGGTTTTCACACCGCCTTTGGCACTGAACACTGTCACCGTGTGCCCTTCCGGGAACGGGGATTGCTCAAAATTTCGGCAGACGGAATCCCATCCTTCCATCTCGGGCAGGTCCACCTCGAGCGCGGCCATGCCGGGCGCAGGCCCGTCCGCGACCGTCTTATAGGTCGTCGGGCTTTCCATGCGGTACGCGCTGCGAAACCAGTCTTCCCTGGATTCGTTACTGAAATCGAGAATGACATTTGCAACCGGCCGCGTGGCCTGCCGCTCCCGGTATTCTTCAGGCGTCTGCCAGAGACCCTCAATTTCGACTACTCGTTCCCGCCACGCCGGCGCGTTCAGGACGAGCAGATCGCCGCCCCGTTCCAGAAAGGCCTTCACCGGCGCGATGGCAGCCATCGGCAGCCGCTTCGCGTCCGGCAGCACCAGCAGCGAAACTTCTTCGTCGAAAAAAATCTCAGCGTCACATAAGGCCACAGCATCCAGTTCGACAATGTCATAGCCAACATCCGCCAGAAGCGTTTTCATCAATGGCGCCAGCGCTTCCGTGCTCCCAAAGGCGCTATCGGCAAAAAGTGCGGCCATGGGCTTTGATGCCGCCCCGGCAATACCGCATAGTAGAACCAACGGGATACAGCATAGCAGGCTATATTTCATAACAAACTCCTTTCAGGACAAGACAGTTTTTTTATCTGTTGGAGTTTAATACGGATGGAGGCAATACAACAAATCGGTACATGTTCCCTATAAGGACATGTACCGCAACATAGATCCTAAAACACTGGTGTCCAAATTAAGGCTGCTATCGAACACACATAGTTGAATTCATTGGCATTTTGGACAGGTTTTGGCGTCATTTTCCCGGTTTCCAGGATCAGGTTTACTGACCGCTGCATTTGCCTGTCCAAACTGCGAAGGCCGTTGAGAGACCATTCCAGGGCCATAAAATACCATAAATACAGGCTTTCCCCGGTGCTTACCACATGGAAATAGGTGTCAACGCATGGAGCGAGCCTGTCCAAGAAAATCTAATTTGGACAAGGATGATCCTAAAAGATAACCAACACGGTGTTGCCCGCAACCCGGTGTTTTTTACACCTTTTTTTGAGTGCGCAAGCCATGCTTGCGCTTTCGTTTTCTTGCTGGCTTACAACAAAATACAGGGTATCAATACTTAACGCTACAGCCTATGTGAAAGCAAAAGTAAAAGCGCAAGCATGGCTTGCGCACTCAAAAACAACACCTTTAAGATAATTCAACTTCATGTTCTTGGGCAGCCTTTATGAACCGAAAAAATACACGGTAACGCCTGCTTCACTACAAGTTTGGTGGGCACCTGCTGGTATGAATCGTGGGACACGCCGAAAAAATACACGGTAACGCCTGCTTCACTACAAGGGTGCGGTTACACACGCATGCAGTTCCTCTACAGCCCTGCCAAAGTCCTTCAGGGAAAGGCCCTCCACAGGAAAAAAGAATGTCCGCGCATCTTCTATCTCGACCCGGTCTCCCGGCTTCAGTTCACGGTTTACCTGTTGCCTGAGGTCTGAATGGATATCGCCCGCCGGCCCTTTCCAATAATCGCATGATAAGCGTGCTTCAGAAGGATACCAGCAGCCGATGCCGCTTCCCGCCTGCTGGTCGATCCAGGCCGACCCGCGCCGGTAATAATTGGGAACACGGCGCGCCATCGGTTCGTCATCTCGCGCATCGCCGCCGATTTCCGGGCTCAGGTAATGGAACACCTCGGCAAGATGCCACGGAACCGTATCGTTGTTTTCCACCCAAAGACACCGGCTGGCAAACCAGGAGTGACCATGTTTTGGAATCCAGAAGTGCCAGGCGCTTTGAAAGCGGCGCACCGTCTGGTCCTGGCTGGTATCCACCCGGTCAAGACGCATTTCCACAACGGTTACCGCTTCGTTTTGATATAGCCCTGTAATCTTTGCCGTATCCGAAGGAACCCATCGGGACTCGGGACTTTCCTGGTGCATCATCGCCCTGAAGCGACCCAGGGGCGTTCCATTGTGCGACACAACCCACGCATTGCCCCCTTCCGGTCCGGTCAGCGTCAGCGATCCCGCCTGAAGGTTGGCCGTCTCCCCCGTTTCCGCTGCGGGGCCCGGGGGGAGTTCGAGCAGCCAGGCGGCCAGGCCGCTTAAGGTCTCTCCATCAGGAACGATCTTCGGTTCAGCCTGCAAGTGGAGGTCGCAGGCTTGCGCATTGACCCTGCGCGCCGCATCGGTCAATTCCGGGTATGGAGCATCGTCTACGTTCACCAGGCCATAGTTTGAGTCCTCGGGAAAGGTGGATGAAATACCCAGAGCGGGTTCATCGGCCCACATGAAATAGTTTGAACCCACCATGAAAGGCAGGCTGAACATCAAGGTCTGAAAATAGGCGAAACAGCGCGCCCGCTGTTCCTGGGTGTCGACGCGCATCCCCGCACCATGCTCCGATGGCAAGCCCGCGTCAAGGGCCGGGAAGCTCCACTCCGTAATCATCATGGGCCGCTGCGCCTTATGCTGCCATTGGCGTATCTGTTCCACCACCGATTCGGGAACTCCGCGCTCTATGTCTATCCACGGATACATATTGAAGGAAACCACGTCGCAATACTTTCCGGCGATATCCCAAATATCCGGGGCGTTCCCCGCGAAACGGCATCCGAGGATCAGGTGATTGGGGTCCCATTGGTGAATCGCCTCCACGCAGCCCCGGAAATAGGCCTCCGCCACCCGCCGCACCCAGCGCAGGGCGAGTTCCTCTGCCCGTCTCGTCTTGGGCGGCGCAGGCGATGTATGCCCTGCCGACGCGTCAAAATCCGCCACGGCGACTCCCCAGTCCTCCTCAAAATCCTTCACAGAATCCATTTCCTCTTTAAGAAAAGCTATCCAGGCCTGCTTGGCCGAGTTTACCGGTGGTTTCTTCCACGCCTCTTCAAACAATCCCCAGGACCGGTGGCTTTTCCCGAACCACTCCAGTTCGTTGTCCAGGAAGTAGCCTATCAACCACGGGTCATCTTTTACGGAAGCGCACTGTC
>JAKLHG010000909.1 GCA_022710255.1 Candidatus Hydrogenedentota bacterium | reverse complement strand
CAATGCCTGCAATGTGGTGCGGATATCATTGAAGGCAATTTCCTGGGCATGCAGCGATCGGCCCGAAGTCTGAATATGGTATTTCAGCATCTGCGAACGTTCATTGGCGCCGTATTTCAGTTTCATGGCCTTGGCCCAGATAAGCCTGGCCACCCTGCCCAACACCGCATATTCAGGATCAATGCCATTAGAGAAAAAGAAGGAGAAGTTTGGCGCAAAATCATCAATCTTCATCCCACGCGAAAGGTAATACTCCACATAGGTAAACCCGTTGGCTAACGTTAGTGCGAGTTGGGTTATCGGGTTGGCGCCTGCTTCCGCAATGTGATACCCTGAAATGGAGACTGAATAGAAATTCCTGACTTTATTAATATTGAAATACTCCTGCACATCCCCCATCACTTTAAGCGAGAAATCTGTTGAAAAAATGCAGGTATTCTGTGCCTGATCTTCTTTCAGGATATCTGCCTGAACGGTTCCGCGGACTTTCGAAATCGTTTCAGTTTTAATCTTCCGGTAAACCTCAGCCGGAAGCACCTGATCGCCGGTTACG
>JAKLHG010000908.1 GCA_022710255.1 Candidatus Hydrogenedentota bacterium | reverse complement strand
CGCGGCGACTGGTTCGATGCGGCGATGATCTACAAGCATTGGGCGCAACGCGAGGCGAAGTGGTGGCCGCGACTGGCGCGCGACGGCCGCAAGGACACGCCGCGTTGGATGCGCGATTTGAACGTCTGGGCCATGAACCTTGGCGCGCCGGATGAGTGTGTGCCGGCCATAAAGCAGTTCCGCGACTTTCTCGGTATGCCGTTGGGCTTTCACTGGTATAACTGGCACCAGATTCCCTTCGACAACGACTATCCGCATTACTTTCCCACCCGGGCGGGCTTCGACCAGGGAGTCGCCGACCTGCAATCTGTTGGCGTTTTCGTGATGCCCTACATCAACGGCCGGTTGTGGGATTCACACGATCGTGGCGCCGACGATTTTCAATTCAGCCGGCTCGCCCTCGCGGCTGTTGCGAGGCGGGACGATGGCTCGCCTTATCTCGAAACCTACAACAGCAAGGAAACAAACGGCGAACCGGTGCGCCTGGGTGTGATGTGTCCCGCCACCCCGCTCTGGCAGAATACCGTCAGCAACATCGTCCTGCGGCTGCTGA
>JAKLHG010000907.1 GCA_022710255.1 Candidatus Hydrogenedentota bacterium | reverse complement strand
GTCGCAGCATCCATAGCTGTGTCCGTCAACCGGTATTGCCTCACAGGCCCTCCGTTTTCCTGAATCATAAAAACCAGGGAACCGTCCCCTTGAAGCATTAGCTGATATTCCACGGTATTCGTTCCTTCACTGTAGAAATCATGCGCGAGCAATTGCGCCTCCGTATTGACCTGGCCCAGGAACAAGTCGGAATCGATCTCCGCGAACACGCTCAAATTGAAATTGGCTAGGTCATAGTTCAGGGTCTCACTCATCCGGGCGAACTGGCCGTCATAGAACACTTTCGCGGCCGAAGAGAAGCGCTCCCAGGTTTTGGTGCGGTCATACCCTTGGGAGTCACGTCCTTCGCTCAGGTAATATTGCTCGGTTTTCAGGTTCCGGTCCGCGAAAAGGTCGGCTTCATTAAAATAAGACCGGGCATGGATCGCGCCGCGCGGGATCACTTCCGCCGAGGTGTCCGTCGCGTAACCCAACCGCACCGGTTCCGTGACCGTTTGCTGCTTGTTAAACGTCGTATCATTCGTGGCCGCAAAGGTCGAATCCAGATTCGAGAC
>JAKLHG010000906.1 GCA_022710255.1 Candidatus Hydrogenedentota bacterium | reverse complement strand
GTTATCTGCCTGATGAACGGATTATATTTGCTTCGAATGCCTATATGGCGGCGGTGCCTTGTGTGAACGGCAGTACGCGCACGGCAACCCTGTATCGAATGAATCCTGACGGTAGCGGCATCCGGCAACTCTGTTTTGACCAGGAGCACAACTGGTGTCCCACCATGCTGCCCAATGGCCGAGTGCTTTATTTGCGATGGGAATATACAGACACGCCGCACAGCCATGATCGCGTGTTGTTTCATGCCAATCCTGACGGCACCGGTCAAATGGAATATTACGGCAGCAATTCCTACTGGCCGAATTCGTTGTTTTATGCCCGGCCAACGCCCGGTGCGCCGACACGATTTGTCGGCATTGTCAGCGGTCATCATGGTGTGCCGCGCATGGGGGAACTGGTGTTGTTCGATACTTCCCGTGGACGGCGGGAAGCAGAAGGCGCGATTCAGCGCATCTGCGAATTCTCACCACCAGAGTGTGGCGTGCCCAGTGGTTATGGTTGCGTAGTGGCGTCTACGACTGATCCGAAGTATTGTTCGTCTTTGATTCAGGATA
>JAKLHG010000905.1 GCA_022710255.1 Candidatus Hydrogenedentota bacterium | reverse complement strand
CACAGGAGCAGGAGGAGAGGCAAGTAATCGGTTTGCCAAGCGATCCGCCTGCGCGTCCGGTCATGGATATGCCCGCAGTTTATGTCACCTTTTATGAGCGTAACCCTTTCTGGTATTATTCTGGGCAGACTAAAGAGGAAACAAGTACGGAAGTTACTGCAGAAGACCTGAATATTGAGTTGTTAGATATTCAGGACGTAAGTGGTAAAGCGCGTGCTCGTCTTCGTAGCGCGCGTACTACGAAATGGTATTCCGCCGGTGAACAGTTTGAAGAATTTGAATTGCAGGAAATAGACCCTGATACAAAGTCGGTTGTAGTTTTTTCTGAACGATATGATAGACCCTTTACATTACGGAAACGATAATGGAAACAATCAAGAAAATGACTGGCATGGCCAAGATGGTAATGTGCCGCAAACAGCGGGAGGATGAAACCATAATGAATACCGGGTTTGAACGAAGCATCGCACTGCTGAGTATTTTGTTTGCAGCGTGTTTGGTCGTGCTGCCTGCGCTGGGACAGGATATGGCGGACAATGAGCAGGCGCCGCCTGTTTC
>JAKLHG010000904.1 GCA_022710255.1 Candidatus Hydrogenedentota bacterium | reverse complement strand
GAAACCCACAGGGCGAAGGCTACGAGCGCATCGACCAGTACGATACCGCGCTGGTAGACCGGATCAGCAACCACTACGCAGACATCCTGAAGGCCATCGGCGAAGACCCGAAACGCGAAGGACTGCTGAAGACGCCCGAGCGTGTGGCCAAGGCGCTGCAATACCTCACGCACGGCTACGACATCGATCCGGCGGCGATCCTCAAAAGCGCACTGTTCAAGGAAGATTACAGCCAGATGGTGGTGGTGAAGGACATCGAGGTATACAGCATGTGCGAACACCACATGCTGCCCTTCTTCGGCAAAGCACACGTGGCGTACATCCCCAACGGCCGCATCACCGGGCTAAGCAAGATACCCCGTGTGGTGGATGCCTTCGCACGGCGGTTGCAGGTGCAGGAACGCCTCACCAACGAGATCCGGGATTGCATCCACAGTACGCTGAAGCCGCTCGGCGTGGCCGTGGTGATGGAGTGCGACCACCTGTGCATGCGCATGCGCGGCGTGCAGAAACAGAACAGCGTGACCACCACCAGCGCCTTCACCGGCATCTTCCTGAAC
>JAKLHG010000903.1 GCA_022710255.1 Candidatus Hydrogenedentota bacterium | reverse complement strand
AGACCGGCGAAATCATCACAAATGAAACGCCGCCCTGTCCGTTTTGTGGAGCAAACAGTACCCGGCACATAACGCATCTTAAGCCGACACATAGACCTCGCGCATCACAAGCCAACGCCCGCGCTTCTCCTCGGATACAAGTCGCCTGAAAAACGCCAAACGCATCCCCATTTCTCCGCCGTGTCAAAAAAAAACTTTCCTGACACGGACGGAGACCCTTTTGCCCAGACCTGAAAAACGCTGCGCAAGGGAACAACTTCGCGGCAAGTCGCGCCCGCGCTTGAACTGCCAGAAGGATTATTTCTGCTCTATAGGCAAATGCAAGCCCTTGTTAACAGCCCCGCGTTTAGTCCAACGAAGTTTTTCAGTTGGCAAGGCAACTGAAAAAGCTTATTCGTTTTCACGAAAACCGTGCCCGCAACCTTGTTTGTCAGGAAGGAACTACCGCATGAGTAACACAATGAATCGCCGCAAGTTTTTGAAGTGCGCGACGGCGGCCGTGGCCGCGCCGATGATTGTGCCCGCGTCGGCTTTGGGACGAGACGGGGCCGTGGCGCCGTC
>JAKLHG010000902.1 GCA_022710255.1 Candidatus Hydrogenedentota bacterium | reverse complement strand
GCGGTACGCTTGAATTTCTCCGGTACGGAGAGCATGAGTTTGGTGGTCATAAGGGATACGTATTGATGCATGAAGTTACGTACTGCTCCGTAGGTTATCACAATGGACACGAACTTTGCTCACATGATCATTTCCACCTTGGAACGGACCGAAGTCCGCATCACCAACAAGAGCCATCACCCGCTCCCCTCCTACGCCACCGCACACAGCGCCGGAATGGACCTGCGGGCCAACCTCGATGCGCCGATCATACTGGCCCCCGGCCAGCGCGCGCTGATCCCCACCGGGCTGTACATGGAGCTGCCCGAAGGCACCGAGGCCCAGGTGCGCCCCCGCAGCGGACTGGCCTTCAAACATGGCGTGACGGTGCTCAATAGCCCAGGCACCATCGACGCCGATTACCGCGGGGAAGTGGGTGTGCTGCTGATCAACCACGGCCATGAACCCTTTGAGGTGAAGGACGGGGAACGCGTTGCCCAATTGGTGATCGCGAGGTACCTCCGGGTTACTTTCACCGAAAGTGCGGACCTTCGCGCCACTGAACGCGGCGCAGGGGGCTTTG
>JAKLHG010000901.1 GCA_022710255.1 Candidatus Hydrogenedentota bacterium | reverse complement strand
ACGGTCGGTTGGTCGAGGTCGGGGTGCCGCTCGCTTCAATGGGGCCGCCGATTTTCATCGGCGGAAATGCGTGGCCTGTGAGGGCGAGATTGTCGAGGGGGGCGATGCTTCAATGGGGCCGCCGATTTTCATCGGCGGAAATGCATGTATCCCGTGCTCGCACAATATCGGAGGGCCGTGCTTCAATGGGGCCGCCGATTTTCATCGGCGGAAATGTGAGACGGACTGTGCGGCGTCCCATGCGGCGGACTGGCTTCAATGGGGCCGCCGATTTTCATCGGCGGAAATCATGCTCCGCGCATTTGCTCGGCTGTGCGCGCTCGACGGCTTCAATGGGGCCGCCGATTTTCATCGGCGGAAATGACTGTGCGGCGGACTGTAAACTCTCATCGCCCGTCTCGCTTCAATGGGGCCGCCGATTTTCATCGGCGGAAATCGCGTGACCTGACGCTGGACCACCTGGTCCCCGATTCGCTTCAATGGGGCCGCCGATTTTCATCGGCGGAAATGTCGATCATCGCGGGCGAATCGGACGACCCGCGCAAAGCTTCAATGGGGCCGCC
>JAKLHG010000900.1 GCA_022710255.1 Candidatus Hydrogenedentota bacterium | reverse complement strand
TCTCGAATTCCTCTATCGTCTGATGGTCTACTCCCGCGCCTCCCCGGTTCCGTTTGACTTGCTCAAACGCGGACCGCAGGTTCTCGCGCGCATACACCTTATCCATCAGGCTGAACCATCTGCCTCCTTTCACCCTGTTTTCCAGGGCTGCCAGCATGCGCGGCGTCCATACACTCGGTTCCGTCCATGCCCACCGGGCACGTACGTCTCCGGCTTGCGTAGTCCCGCTTACGCGAGACACTCCCGCCGGTTTGTGTTCCGTCTGCATGTCTTTCACGCATCCACCTTCCTGCCACCCTTCGCTCCACGCCCATTACGGCGCTTCCCCGCTACTACGATGGCTCTGACTCCTGTCCGAGCGGCTCTTCGGTCCTTTTTTTCTTGGACATGAACACCGTCCTTTCCTGGGACAGGTCTCCTTGCTTCACGTACACGCCCTTCTCGACCATTCCGCCTCCAACCACCCCATGCCCCCCCGTCGCCGCTTTCGCACACTACCCCTCAGCGCTTCGGGTTACTTCCAGGCTTCGTCACTCGCTAGCAGACTCGCCGGGACATCAGGCCGA
>JAKLHG010000090.1 GCA_022710255.1 Candidatus Hydrogenedentota bacterium | reverse complement strand
CGTGCAGCAGCGCACCATCGGAAGTTGCCTTGCCCCAAACGGCAAAGGTGCTGCACCCGCGCTCGGTCAGCACGGAGATGACATGCCCCCGTCGGATGACCTTGAGGTCGCAACCGCTGGCATCAGCCAAGCCTTCCATTTCGCGCTTATACCGTTCAGGAATATAGGGGGCACAGAGCGCGTAGGTAATATCCAGGATGAGATTCGATGCGATACGGGGCAACCCAACTTCCTGCTCCGCCAACTTCAGCAGACCTTCAAATAAATCTATGTTCAGGCGCACTTTCTCGCGGGCAAAGTAGCCCCGCTGGTATCCCATTTCATAGGGACTTCCTTTGAGGTGCAACACCAGGGCCCCGTCCACTTCCTCAGACCAGCCCTTCACCTGGGGATCCACCTGTTCCCGGGGACCCCGGCCGGGATTCAGCCAGAGATATCCCCCCACACCTGCCAATAAGATAAGTCCCAGCACAAACAAACTAATCCGCTTAAACCATTGTTTCATAACACCAGGACTCCTTTATTTTAGTTGGTGCTTCACTCCGCCTGCATGAGGGCACTACGGCACACGTTATTACTTACACCGACCCGAAACCATCGTTAAATCCGAACGTATGAAACCGAAGTGTCGGAGTGAAACCCATAAGCATAAGGTCTCAGAGACGGCATCCTGCCGCTTTATATCAGAAAGCCCGTGCCGCCTGAGTTTCGATGGAAGCGTCGGGACCGCCGCTTCTGCGATTCTCGCCGATTTTTACGTGCAGCTTTAGGACCATCCTAACCCTATTGTATTATGGGCACGTTTCCTGTAATATAATACCGCATTAAGAATTATAAAAACCATCAGGTCGGAACTATGAATACCAACGTACGCATACTGGGTATCAACGTTTCCTGCATCAGGACAGTGTGCCGCAGCGGCGTTTAATTGCTGCAGCGTGGATACCAGTGGTATCGGTGCAAATTGTCCGCAAAATTTTTTTTCCACAGGTGCCCCGCATCTTGTACTATAATATTTACAAAACAATGCCGTATCGTGTTTTTTGATAATACCACAAGACAACCCATATGATTAATATATGTTATCTAGTAACCATGAGCGGTATCGTTGTTCTGATGGCACTTTTAAGTATACCATCCTTATTCTGGCCCAAATGTGCGGCATGCAAAAAACGCACTTGGGTGGCTCGGGATACCTGTTCCGCGTGTGGCACACCCATGCGGGATGATTTGGACTTTTAGTGACCCTAAGAAAATGTTTTCTGGTAACAAAACAATAAAGTTTAGTACGGTGTTCACGCTTTAGCGTACTATGCCATTTAAGGTGCTTGTGTTGATACGCACACTGAAGTGTGAGAAACACATCCCGCGTATTTTTTTCCGGGGTGTGGGCAAAGACCGTCTGAAAGCATGAATCGCCATAAAGCAAGGGACAGGCGGGCAGCACAACCGGCCGAATATAAGGAGGAATCATCATCGTGGCAACAATGAGTAAATGTCCCTTCTGCGGGGGCCTGGTGGATGCGGCCGCGGACCAATGCATGCATTGCGGCGGGCCGCTTAAAGCCAACGACACCCAGCGGGGCGGCACGCCGTCCGCCCCCTCTCTCTGCCCGACCTGTAAATCCCCTGTCGCGTCGGGAGATATCGTGTGCACCAAATGCGGCACAAACTTGCTCACCGGCCAGAAAATTGCGGACGAACGGCAAAAGGCGGGCAAATCACGGGGCAAGTCAATCGGGCGGTTCTTCACCTATGCGGCGGCGGCACTGGTTTTGCTGGCTTCCGGAGTATTGCTGGTGATACTGGCCATGTACCTGATGCGGGACCCGGTAGGCGAGGCGCGCCGCCTGGCGCGCAGCGGCAACTTGGCGGAAGCGTCCGAAGTACTGCAAACGCATCTGCAAAAAACGCCGGCGGATGTCACGGCGCGTTTTCTGCTGGGCCAGATATCGTGGCAGGGCCAGCAGTATGATCGTGCGGCCGAAGCCTTCGAGGCGGCGGCGCGCCAGGGCGGGCCCCGTGAACGGGACGCCTTGATACTGGCGGTACTGGCTTCTGAACGCGCCACGCAGGGGGGAAACCGGCAGCAATTACTGGACCTGCTAACCGCAGCCGTGCAGCAGCATTACTCTATGGACGGGGAGCTGCTCAAACTGAAGGCCTTGTTACAGGGACTGGGGGAGGACTATAAGGGACAGCAGGAGGCCCTCCGGGAGGCGCTTTTATCGGGCGCCGAAATCCCTTCGGCGCTGCCCGGCCTTACCTCCGCCATGGACCAGGACTGGAACCTGGCGGAAAAGTATCTGAACGATGCGCTGCAGGAAAATGAAAACGATGCCAAAGCATTGGTCGTGCGCGGGATGGTCCACCTGATGCGTGAACAGCCTGCGGAAGCGGCGGCCGTGCTGGCAAAAGCGGGGACGGTCGCGCCTGCCGTGGACGGGTTGGTCAAATTGCAGCTGGGGATTTTGTACCTGGAGCAGTCGGAACCCGGCAAGGCGCTGCCTTTGCTGACAGAAGCCAGGAAACTGCTGCCGGAGGATATGCGCGCCGCCTTCTTTTACGCCTTGTGCCTGCAGGAGAATAAACTGACGGAGGAGGCCATCGCGGCGATGGAACACATTGCGTCCGGCAACAATCCCTACTCCGGGATCGCCGCCCTTCAGATGGCGGTGGCGTTCATGGAACAAAACAATTTGGACCGGGCCGCGGCAGCCGCACGGCAGGCAGGTGAAAGCGGACTCAACACGGCGCGACAGGCAACCATTCAAGGACGCATCCACGCCCTGCAAAACGATCCGGTCAAAGCGGAACAGGCTTACCGGCGCGCCATTTCCATGATGGCGGACTATCCGGCCGCTCACCTCGAACTGGGATTATTGCTGGTCAGCGGCGGTTCCGTGGATGCGGGCCTGCCGGAACTTGAAAAATATCTTGAGTTGGCCAAGGCGGACCCGGAGAGAATGCGAGCCAATGAAATCGATGTGTTGGTGACGCAACTTCAACAGGCCCGGCAATAGCCCGGACAAACCCAGGAAACCCGTGCCATGAAAAAACACCTCTTGCTTTACAGTATGATCGGGATGCTGGCGCTGGGGTGCGCCCTCCCAGCCATCGCCTGGGGACCACGCGTGCAGCTGGCCGTGGTGGACACCGCGCTTAAGCTGGTTTCCAGGGAGGAGAACCTGCAGTTGACGCGACTACAGGACGCGGCCCGCGCCGGTGCGGCCTTATCGCCTCTGGAGATGGAAGAATTGTTCCCGGAAATGCAGTCGGACCCGCTGCGAGCCATCGAAAACGACATGGCGTTGCTTTCCGCGGCGCGCGGGGCGCGTATTGACGCGTATTTCGCCTTTCGTTTAGGCGCCCTGGGCAAGTTGGTTGGACGGGTAACCGCCCCCATGGCCAGCGCCGACCCCGCACCGCGCAGCCAGTACTACAATGATGTCGAGCAGGTCGCCGACATGGGCAACCTGAAACCCGAGACGCGGAAAACTCTCAAATCCATCGCGGACCTGGAGCGCGTCATGCGCGAAGCGAACGCGGGCAATGATCTCATCACGGGGGAGTACCAAAGCGGTTCCGGTTTTCGCGGCACCGCCGCGGCGCGCCTGGGCATCGACATCAGCCGTTCCGTGAATGCCGTGGCCGATGTGTGGTGGACCATCATCAGCGCCGGCGCGGTTCCGGGCAACATCTCCGAAGCGCAACTACAGCGCTACGTGCTCGATGCCTGTGATTTCTACGTCGGCCGGGACAGCCTGGCTGAAATGGACGCCTCCGAGCCAAATTACCGAAAACTGGTCAAATATTCGGCGGATATGAACGGCAAAATCGGCGACATGCTTTATGCCGCCGGATTCCGTGAACGTGCCGTCAAGCACTATGAAGAAGCTGCGGCCGAGGCGCCCGACAGGAGGGACATCCTCGAAAAAATCGGCAATTACCACTCGGAAGTCGCGGAGGAGGCACTTAAGAAAGGATTGCTTGAAGAAGCCATGGCAGGCTTTGAGAAGGCGCTTGCCGTCAATCTCCTGCATCCGACGGCGGAACGGAGCCGCCTGGAAGTCGCAGGCCTGATCAAACAGCGCGACGAACAAATCGCGTTGTACCAGTCGCAGTTGAAACAGGCGGAAGACCTGCAATCCCTGGCCGAAGAAGAAGCGGGAAAGAACCGTTTTGCGGAAGCGGTAGCCCTGCTTAAACAATCAGAAGAATCCTATGCCATGGTAGGGGACGAATTCCCCTCGGAAGCGCAGCGGCGCGCCCGGGGCATCCGCGATGTGCGGGCCAGAATAGAGGAACTGCAGCAAGGCCTCCTGACCAATACGCTCGCGTTCAGCGGTGCTGGATTCGCCCCGGACCGGGATGCTTTGATCAGGGAATACTCCGGTGGCATCGATCTGGAAACGCTGAAGGCACTGATACGCCTGGAGTATGATGCCGAGATACAGCGGTTGAACACGCAGTTCCAGTCCACCGTAACCCTTGAATGACTCCCGGAACGCCTATGAATGACACCCTCTCTCCGACACGGGAACCCTGGTACGCCGGACAACCCCGGGAAGCGCGGCGTGAGATAGAGCGCCGTCCCGTCCATGTCATGCTGGACAACCTGCGCAGTGCCTTCAATGTGGGCAGCATCTTCAGGACCGCCGATGCCGGGGCCGTAGCCCACCTGCACCTGTGCGGAATGACCGCGCACCCGCCCCACAAGAAACTGGAGAAAACCGCCCTGGGCGCGTTCGACTATGTGCCTTGGACCTATTACGAACGCAACCGGGATTGCCTGGACATTCTGATCGCACAAAAGATTCCCCTGGTGGCGGTGGAAACCACGGAAGACGCCGTGGACTATCAAACGTTTCACTGGCCCGCGCCGGTGGCCATCGTTTTCGGCAACGAAGAAAACGGGGTGAATGAACGGGTACTCCGGCAATGCGCCGCCACCGTCTGTATCCCCATGGCCGGCTATAAGAAAAGCATAAATGTCGCCACGGCATTCGGTATCATCCTGTATGGCATTCTGGACCAATGGCGGCGAAATGGCCTGCTCGCCCACACGCTCCATTCCTGACATTACCCTGCCACACTGCCGTTACTAGGCTTTGAATATTTTAACAGCATCTTCATGCTTTCCGGGTGCGCCATATGCTCATCATAACTTGTTCCCGAATCCTTGCCTGAGAACCCGTCCTCCCGTCATCGCGAGCGCAGCGAAGCGATTTCAACACGCAACAGTCTCGTTGCGAATGAGATTGCTTCACTTCGTTCGCAATGACGATTACAGGCAGGCCATGTCAGTGATGCACAGGACGCGTCCTCAAACTGCAGATGGGAACCGGAAGATACAGCCATATTTCGCTGTCTTGGGAAACAGGCCGCACATTTTTTCAACAACATTCGCGCGCGAAAAAATAGTTTTAGATTTTTTTTTCGGGTTGTAAAAAAATTTTTCTTGTTTTTTTTTCAAAAGTCTGGTACAACTATAGTAGTAAAATTTGAATGTGTTTTTTGAGTACGGCATAATAGGGTTGTTGCTGTGCCGTTGTGTGATGGAATCGTTGCATCATTGGCATAATCAGGCGGATGCCTGTTATGGGCGAATCTCATCAAAGAGATGGGACGCAGCCCCGGATGCTCATAAACGGAATGGGTAGCCGGCAATAGTTGGAACATGGGAGATGGCCACAACAATTAGGAGAAACAACAATGGCCGAAAAGAAAGCTGCAGTAAAGAAGGTCGCCGCGAAGAAGCCGGTCGCGAAGAAAGCCGTCGCGAAGAAGCCGGTCGCGAAGAAAGCTGTCGCGAAGAAAGCCGTCGCGAAGAAGCCGGCCGCGAAGAAAGCTGTCGCGAAGAAAGCCGTCGCGAAGAAGCCGGCCGCCAAGAAGTAGTCCCCTCACAACAAGCAAAACATTCTTGTTGAAAAAAAGTTGCACCGCACAGTACCAAGCCCGGACATGGGCAGGGTGACTGTGCGGTGTTTCTATTTTATAACCTTCTTGCTCCTTGTTCCCAAGCAATGCGGTAACGCACTTCAGCTATGCACACGCCCGGAAAGAAAGTTGTTCAGGGTTTCAGTCGAGTTGATAGCTGCGAGGTACAGCCCTGCTGGCGGTTGAGCACCGGCAATGCCAGGCAGGCACCGTCCTCCGTCACGGGTCAGAGAAGGTCAACCTTTGAAGAATCATCGAAGAGAGATACGACAAAATCGGTCAGCAATTCTTCCACCGGGATGCGCTGTCCCTGGTGCAGCGTGTAAGGGGCGTCATCATAAATGAAGTACAGTTCATAGGTACCCCTTCTGACGCGCGTGGAAGCATGCGCATTGGGAGCAACAGACAATTCAAGGCCGCCTTCCTCCGAGATGATAGCGACACGAGCGCGGCTTGTTGTGGTGTTGTGAATATGAATTTCATACGAACCCGCCCGCAACTTGCGCGTGAAGTCGGGCAACTTGACCTCGGGGCGATAGGAGCGGCCGGCATAGGGAGACGGATCTTCGGCGATTTCCCGTTCTCGACGCTTGGCGCCGGCGATATGCACACGCGGAGACTGTGCCGGAGGCCCAGGCGCGATTTGCAACGCATCGGGAGCGGGTGCCGTCTCTTCACGCGAAGGGATGGATTTGTCTCCGGGGCTTTCTTCATAGACCTTGGCCGCGTCATCCTCCGCAGCGGTCTCCTCCTCGCCGGCTTTCGGTGTGTCCCCTTTCTCCGCTTCCATGATCATGCCGGATTTTCTGACAAGCACTTTGTTTTCAAAACGGGCGGTAATGCTGGAACCGTTACTGTCGGTCCATTTGTACAGATTAACGTTGTTGCTTCCTGAGGACAGCGGCTGCGCGTCCATGCCGATGATGGAGAGGACCTCCTCAAAACTCATACCGGGGACAATCATGGCAAAAAGCTCCCGGTCAAACTGCACTCGGTTCTCATCCATGGCTGCCTCCCGACTGTCCGGAGAGACGATGCTCTTGCGGATGAGAGTTCCGTTTTCAAAACGTCCCATAAAACTGATGCCGCCGGTACTCCAGCGATAGACATAATTCTCCGCGTCATTCCCGGCGATGATCATGCCCGGGTCGCCCAACATCTGCTTCACTTCTTCATAGGACATGCCGGGATTGATATTTAGCAGGAGCTCGGCGTCGTATACCACCGGAGATTCCGGTGTTTCAAGAATGGCTTCCTCTTCCGCCTCGCCTCCGCCATCTGTGGAGATGGAAACTGCCGAAAGGGGCGAAGCGGGCGTCTGTATGGCCGGTGCGGACAAAGGTGCCGCCGGGGTCTGTACATGGGGTGTGCCCGTTTCTGAAGGTTTTTTCCCTAGGCAGGAACCGCAACCGCCCAAACAGAGCGCTACCAGCGCCATAATTAAGGATATCCATACCGTCCGCCCGGCGAAACAGCCACGCCCGCTTACTACGCTGTTATACATCACTGCGCTCCTTCGAGGGTATCCTCAACTAATAAAACCCGAATTCGTGAACCATAAAATACCACCATCCGGCAGCCTGTTTCGTCATGACACACCGTCAGTATCCGAAGACGCGTTTGTCTGTATCGAGCAGGTCCTTGGCCTCCATGCCCGTGAAAAAAACGCGTTTGGTATTGACTTCACTACGTTTAGTATGGCATACTGCCACCATTACGGTAAGCCATATCGTCCCTTCAAAGCAAGTATTTCTATAGAGGGGCTTGCCCAGGGGAGTAGATCCAAGCCGGGGACGTATATGGTGACGGCGCCCGCCCGGATTCAACGCTCTACTTCATGACGTGACCTGCGGGTAACAGCTCCATATCCATACTAACGTCCGAAGCGATTCGGTTAGCATACAAGATTATGTGCGATTGTTATCGTGTCGTGTGGTAAAAATTAACCCCATATTATGAAAGGAACATCCAAGAATGGCAACAAAGATAGGTATCAACGGTTTTGGACGCATTGGCAGAAACGTATTCAAACTCCTCTTTGAAGAGCCGGCTTTTGAAATTGCGGCCATCAATGATTTAACGGACGCCAAAACACTGGCGCATCTGCTCAAGTATGACAGCGTCATGGGCGTGTATGGCAAGAATGTTACGACGGACGGCGAAGCCATCGTCGTAGACGGGAAAAAAGTATTGGTAACGGCACAAAAAGACCCGGCGGCCTTGAACTGGGGTGATAAAGGCGTGGACCTGGTTCTGGAATCCACAGGCGTGTTCCGTTCCCAGGAAAAGTGCGAAGCCCACATTAATGCGGGTGCAAAAAAAGTACTGCTGAGCGTGCCGCCCAAGGGCAAATTGGACGCCGTTATCGTTTACGGTGTGAATCATGAAACCCTGAAACCGACGGATCGCGTCGTCTCCAACGCCAGTTGCACCACCAACTGCCTGGCGCCGGTCGCCAAGGTTCTTCACGAGACCTTTGGCCTTGTGCGCGGGTTCATGACCACCACCCACGCCTACACGAACGACCAGAAAGTCATCGACATGCCCCATAGCGACCTGCGCCGCGCCCGGGCTGCCGCCTATTCCATTATCCCGACCACGACCGGCGCGGCCAAGGCTGTTGGTGAAGTGCTTCCCGAACTCAAAGGAAAACTGGACGGTCTGGCCATGCGCGTGCCCGTGATCGATGGCAGTGTCGTCGACCTGGTCGCCGAGATGGCCAAACCGGTAACGAAAGAGGCTGTGAACGCCGCTATCAAAGCGGCGGCGGAAGGCCCGCTGAAAGGCATCCTGCAGTACACGGAAGACGAAATTGTCTCCTGTGACGTTATCGGCAATTCCCATTCCTCTGTATTTGACGCCAAGTCGACCATGGTGATGGGTGACAATTTCCTGAAGGTCATCTCCTGGTATGACAATGAGTGGGGCTACTCCAACCGTTGCATCGATTTGTTCAAATTGATGGCGAAATAAGTGAAACAAGCATAACCCGGGGCCGCGCGGAAGCGCGGCCCCTTTATCCAAAACCGGTAGAGGGTTTTTCCATGAATAAACTTGTATTGGATCAAATTGATGTAAACAACAAGCGAGTCCTGATGCGCGTGGATTTCAACGTGCCCCAAAATGAGGATGGTTCCGTAAGGGATGACATGCGGATTCGCGCCGCCCTGAAGAGTATCCGGTACGTTCTGGAAAAGGGCGGCAAGCTCATCCTGATGTCCCATCTCGGCAGGCCCAAAGACCTCTCCAAGGCGAAAAACGACGAAGAACGGGCGGCAATGAAAAAGAATAACGCCCGCTTTATAATGGATCCTGTGGCCACCAAACTTGCCGAATTGCTGGGACTCCCGGTCAAAAAACTTGATGCCTGCGTTGGTCCTGAAGTGGAGGCGGCAGTGGCGGCCATGAAGCCCGGCGAGGTCATTCTCTTGGAAAATACCCGATTTTACGAGGGAGAGACCAAGAACGATCCGGAATTCTCCGCGCAACTGGCACGCCTCGGCGACGTTTATATCTCCGACGCTTTTGGAACGGTGCACCGGGCCCATGCCTCCACCGAAGGGGTTACACGCTATATCAACCAAAGCGCCGCCGGCTTTTTGGTCGCCAAAGAAATGGACTATTTCAGCAAAGTGCTGGAAAACCCGGAACGCCCGCTCGCGGCGTTGCTGGGCGGTTCCAAGGTGTCCGATAAGATTAAAGTAATTGAACACCTGCTGGACCTGGTGGATACGCTGCTGATTGGCGGCGGCATGGCCTATACGTTCTTCAAAGCGAAGGGCTATGAGATCGGCAAGTCCATTCTGGATGAACCCGGTATTCCCGTTGCGGCGGACGTGATGCGGCTTGCCGAAGAAAAAGGCGTCAAACTGCTGCTGCCCGTCGACGTCGTGATTGCGGACGCCTTTGACAACAATGCCCAGAGGAAGGAAGTCAAGGTCGATGCCATACCCGCAGACTGGCAGGGGCTGGATATTGGTTCCGAAACGGTCGCCCTTTTCATCTCGACGCTGCAAACCATGCGCACCGTGGTGTGGAACGGTCCTGTGGGCGTATTCGAAATGGAGAACTTTGCCAAAGGCACCCGGGCCATCGCACAGGCCCTCGCCGCAAGTAACATTACCTCTATTATCGGTGGTGGAGATACGGCGGCGGCTGTGCTTCAGTTCGGCCTGGGCAACAAAATGTCCCATGTTTCCACAGGCGGCGGTGCCTCTCTGGAGATGCTTGAAGGCAAAGTGCTGCCAGGATTGGACGCTCTAAGTCCCCCCCCTTGTTCGGGGAGTTCATGCCACTGCTGCGGCCATTAGAATAATATTCCTATTACCCCAGATGTTTTTGGTATAATTAATACGATTTTGTTCAATCTACCTGAGTCTCGGCCGAGCGGTTCACCGTCGCCGTGCTGGGAGCGGGTGTATTTAAAAGAAAGGTGAAAACATGTCATTAGCAAAAAACGAAAAAGAAAAGATCATCCTGGAACACGGCAACAATAGTGCCGACACAGGGTCCGTGGAAGTGCAGGTAGCACTGTTTACCGAACGTATTACGCAACTCACCGAACATTTGCGCCAGCATCCCAAGGACTTCGCCTGCCGCCGCGGCCTGTTGCGCCTTGTCGGTAAGCGGCGCAACTTGCTGAATTATGTGCGCCGGCAGGACATTGAGCGTTACCGCGCCTTAATC
>JAKLHG010000009.1 GCA_022710255.1 Candidatus Hydrogenedentota bacterium | reverse complement strand
CGTAGGAGGTGTGGGACTCGCAATGACGGGCGGATGGGTTGTTGACAGGGCCCGCGTTGGCCGTTTCCCCGCAATAGTGCTATCATTCCCGGAGTCAAAGAACACACACTTTTAAGGAAAGACATCTATCGTGCTGGACGGCTTTTATCTACTTAATTTATTGGGGTACGCCGGTGCCGTACTCTTCTACGGCCGGTTTTATCTCCAATGGATCGTATCGGAACGAAAGGGAAAGAGTGTCGTTCCCGTGGCGTTCTGGTACATGAGCGGCGCCGGATCGGTGCTGTTACTGCTTTACGGGGTCTTTTACCTGAACTCCCCGGTGGGGGCCATGAGCCACTGCTTCAACAGTATTATTTATGCGCGGAACCTGGTGCATATCTGGCGCGCCGACGGGAAGTTGTCAGACCGCCATTCCCGCCTGTTTCACGGCGCTGTCGCCTGCCTGGTAACGGCGGGCAGTTTCCTGGTGCTGCTCACCCTGCTCCGGGAATTCCAGGCCACCCGGGACCATGCTTTCCAGGACCAGGCGCGCAACTGGATGTGGATCGGGGTCGGCGTGTTGGGACAGGGCCTCTTTGCCCTGCGCTTTCTGGTTCAATGGATAGTGACCGAAATCAAGCAGCAGAGCACCATTCCCCCGGTGTTCTGGTACCTCAGTGTCGCGGCTTCCCTGCTGCTGATCAGTTCCCATGCCCAGCGCGGGGAATGGCTCTACGCCATCGGCATCAGCACCACCCTGTTCGTCTACCTGCGCAATATCTACTGGGTGCGGCATGGGGCCGGCGCTTCCGCCCAGGAATGAGGTGTAACCGGCGCCGCCCGGTGTGAGTCCTATTACTTGAGAAACCCGTCAGTGTCCCTTGAAACTGGCATTGCGGGTTTCATCGGTAAGCGGAGAATAAGTATTATGACTCACACAATGCACTATCTTCGGGCGTGGGCTGCCGTCCTGCTCCTGGCCGCAATACCCGCCGCGGATGAAAGCGCGGGAGTCCGGAACGGAGCGGACTTTCTGACCGCCCATCCCCTGCTCTTGGGCGCCCATCGCTGCGGCCGCCATGAATGGCCGGAAAACACGTTGGTCGCCGTACGCGAGGCGTCAAAACGCTGGCCGGAGGCATTGCTGGAGATGGATGCGCAACTGTCCTCCGATGGTCAAGTCGTACTCATGCATGACTTCGCCGTGGACCGCACCACCGACGGCACCGGTTACCTGGGAAGTAAAACCCTGGCGGAACTTCAGGCGCTGGATGCCGCGTACCACTTTACGCAGGACGGCGGCAATACGTTTCCCTACCGGGGAAGCGGCATCAGAATACCCACCCTGAAAGAAGCCCTGGCAGCGGCGCCGGACCATCGATTTTTTATTGAAATGAAAGACGGTGCGGATATCGGCCGTGCCACGGCGGAGGTGATTCTCGAAGCCGGTGCGGCGCACCGGTGTATCGTGGCATCCATCAGCCCCCTCTTTCTCGAAGCGTTTCGCGCCCATGCACCCGAGGCGGCGACAGCCTATGACTTTATCAGCGCGGCGGATATGCTGGCCGCGCTTCGGGACGGCGACTGGGAGGGGCACCACCCGACCCATCGCATGCTTGCCTTGTCCCCAAAAATGAAAGAGCAATTCGACCTTACCCCGGAAGAATTGAATCAAATAAAAGAGAAGGGGATTCTGGTCTCGTTTTTCACGCTCAATACCCCGGAAGAGATGCAGCAGGCGATAGACCTGGGCGCCGACAACATCCTGACAGACCGGCCCAGCATGCTGGCCGCCCTGATCGAAGGACAGAATAAGAGCAAGGCCCCCGGCCCCGAATAAGGGGCTCCACCGCGTACAGCGGTTATGCCGCCCCGACACCACTCAGCCAATAGACAAAAACGATGAGCAAACCCACCCACGCCCAGAGGAACAGGAACCCGTACAGGGACCTCGCTGAGGGCACCGCAATCTCAAAATCCGGGTGACGGATGAGTTTTCGCGCGGGCGGCGTGTCCACGCCGGGAGGCAGCGTAAACGGGCGCGCCTGGTGGGTTTCCCCGGGTTGGATGGGAGTGCGCAGACAGGCGTACAACTGGTCCAGTTTCGCGTTGTCCACGCGGGGGGTGACCAGGCTCACGAGGATGCCGGACAAGAACGCGCCGGACAGGTAGGCGGCAATCTGCCAGGAATCGCGGAACCGTTCCTCCCAGATCATGGTTGCCGGCAGGTGTTCCACCGCCCAGGCATGAAACTGGGGCAGGGAGGTGAAGAACAAAATGGCAAAGCCGACCAGGGTCGCGGCCCAGGCGCCCGCCACGGTGGCGCGCCGCCAGAACAGGCCCAGCCAGAAGGCCGCCCCCATAAGCGCCTGCAACTTGAAAAACCACACCAGGCCGCTGGGCACATCACGCACCAGGAAGGAAAAGGTCACGGCGGCGGCGGCGACCGCCACTGCCGTAAGCCTGCCCACCAGCACATAATGTCCGTCGGGTTTGTCGCACACCAGCCAGCGACGGTATAAGTTCTGCGTAAACAAGGCGGAACAGGACACCATAAAGGCGTCACAGGAGGATTGGAGCGAAGCGACCAGGGCGGCGAGAAAAATGCCCACCAGGCCGGGCATGATGGCGGGCAACAGGCGCTGGGCGACCGCGCCGTAGACCAGGTCGGGCTCCATGGCGGGGCTTTCCCCGGCGAACATGACCACGCCGCACAGGCCGACCAGCATCCACGCCACGGTGCAGAAGCGCTTGAGCAGATTGCCGCCCGCGAACCCTATCTGCCCGTCCAGTTCCGTCCGCCCGGCGGCGCAGGTGCCCATGGTGTGAGGCTGCGTGACGATGCCTATGATGGCGCTGGCGCAGAGCATGACAATGTAAAAGAGATTGATCTCGCCCGGAGCGACAAGACTGAACATGTGGGCGTCCCGGATGCCCGCATGCAGGCCGGCAAATCCTCCCACGGCATCCAACGCAAATGGTATCAGCAGAAAGGACAACACCAGCGTAAGCATTCCCTGGAGGAAATCGGTGATAATGGCGGCGGCCAGGCCCCCCGCTATGCCGTAAAACACGAACAACACCGTCATCACCAGAACCGCGGCATAGCGGTTCACCGCGCCGCCGGTAAGCGCCTCTATCATGGAAGCGGCGCCCAGTTGCAGTACGCCGATATTGACAATCAGCAGCCCGATGCCGACCACAGTGTATAATACGGCGACACTGCCGTCATACCGTTGTTCAAAATAATCGCCCGTGGTCAGCGCGCGCATACGCCGGAACACGGGCGCTATCAGCCAGTAGAAGGGCGTACAGAACAGCCACAGCCATTGGAACCAGATGCCGGACATACCGCCCGTATACGTCTTGGAGGATACGCCCACGGCATCGTTCCCGCTGGTGCCGGCGCCGAAAGCGAAGAAAACCATCATGACCTTGCCGAACCGTCGGCCGCCGATAAAAAAATCCGAGGTGTTGGAAACGCGCCGCGCCGACCAGACGCCGATACCCACGACAATACCAAAGTATACGGCAAGCGCGGCCCAGTCCCACCCGCTTAAACCAAGCATATATTCGTGCCTCCTTCCTGTTCGGGTAGTCCGACGGGACGAACACCCGCCCGGGCATCACGGAGCGGCAAATCCCTTGTTAAGGAAAAGATACAACCCTTCTTTTCCAGGAGCAAGAATATCTTTCCAGCCGTTTCCATCCACATCATCCACCCAGAAGTAGATGCCCGCGCCGCTGGCCTTATCGGCGGGCCCATAGTCAATGGTGAACCGGGTAAACGTGCCGTTCTCGATTTTGTAGTAATAAAGGCCCAGGGGCTCGTTGGCGCCCGGGTCATGGCCGTTGTGGCCGTAATACCGCTTGCCGGTAACCAGTTCCAGGGCACCGTCGTTATCCAGGTCGACCAATTGCAGGTCATGGAACTGGGAACGGTCTTTTTCAATGTCATGGCGGGTCCAGGTGCGCTTGCCCTCTTCACCCCGGCTCTGTTCCAGCCACCACAGCCCATAATCATGGGCAGCCCCGTAAATCAAGTCGTTCATGCCGTCCTTATTGACGTCATACACCAGGATGGGCAGGCTGGCCGACCCAAGATCGAATTCCGCATGCCACTGCCACGCATCCAGTTTGTAGGGGTCTTCAGGGGCTTCCAGCCAGCCGCCGGCCAGCAGGATGTCGTTGCGCCCGTCGCCGTTGACATCGCCACAGCCGAAACCGTGCCCGCCGTTGCCGGCCGTCAGGGTGTATTGCTGGAATTTGCCCGTACCCTTGCCCGTCTCGTCCCGCACCAGTTTGAACACCTGCACGGGATTCACGACGGGGATGAAATCTTCGTGTCCGTCGTTATCGAAGTCACAGGCGCAGGTCCGTTCGATATTGCCGACCTCGGCCACATTATGGGTGGCCCATTCGCCCGTGCCGCCGGGATTCTCGCGCCATTGGAAGGTCAGCCCCCACCAGCCGCCGGTAGCAATGTCCAGCAGCCCGTCGCCATTCACATCCACTGGAATATTCGAAAAATCGTCGTAATAGGTGTCTTCGTAGCGAATCTCGGCCACCTTGTGGGCCGTCTTGAAGTCCGGCCCCGGATACCAGAACCCTCCCGAAAACAAATCTTTTACCCCGTCATTATTCACATCGAATATGGAGGCCGCCTCGAAGGTGGCCGTGCCGATGCGCGATTTTTCAAACTGCAACACCGCCGGGTCCGACAGGGCCACCGTGCAAAAGAACACAGAACACAACATAATCCTGCTCATCATGGTACTCCTTTCGTCATGACCCGGCACAGACCGGGCCCCTGTAATAAAACACGTTACGGAACAAGGGTAAAGGGGAACGGCGCACCGTCGGGACGGGTCAGCCGAAGGCCAAAGGCCCAGCCGCCGGCACGTTGCGTAATCTGCGCCAGGAGGGTGTTGACCCCCGCCTGCAACGTCACATCGGCGCTGTCCTGGTCCAGCGCGTAGCCGCGGTCCACATCGTTTTCGAGCACGACAGCGCCGTTCACCCAGACACGGAGGCCGTCATCGGAACCCGCCAGTATCTTTGCCGGGCCGCCTTCAGCGGTTTCTATCCGGGCATAGGCAAAAGCGACCGACTGCTCGACCGTGCCGATAACACCAAACAAATCAAACAACCCGCCGGCATCCGCACTTTCGGCAGCCTGCCAGTGCAGCGCCTTTTCTCCCACTGTATAGGCCCCGTCAAGGCTGATATCCGGTTCCCCGATAAACACGGGACTGAACCCTTCGCTGATATTCCAGGGGAAAGGCCCGACAAAATGCCATCGCGTCACTGCGCCAATGGCACGCGCAAACCCGGGATTGGGGCCCCGGCCGCGCATTACGCCGACCGCCGCGTTTACGGCATCCGTCGTGGTCAGTTTCACCATGATTTCGGCCATAAGGTTCCGGCCTTCTTCTGCCCGGCCGGAGGCAATGGCGTTCTGGGCAATACCGACCATGGCGTCTACGGGCAGACTGTCAAGATCACCGGCAGCCAGCAGGTCAAGGACCACATCAAAGGCCTCAGGCACAGGATTGGCCCGTATACCGTCCAGCGCCTCCCGGCGCACCGTGTCCTCCCGGGCGCTGCGATAAACCACCAGCCAGGCGCGGCCCGCCCCGTTGCCGTCACCCGCCTGCCGCAGTTTTCGCGCCAGCGACCGGAGCTGTCCCAGGGCGTCTTCCAGTTCCGGATTCCACTCCTGTCCCTGAACATACGCTTCTTCCAGAATGGCGCGGAAGACCTCGACCGCTTCCGGGGAGGCGGTACGCTCGAGCGCCCCGCGCGCGGCGGAACGGATCCCGGCATCTTCATGATGCGCCCCTTCCGCCAGAAGACCGGCATACTCCGGGGCGTACTGGTCGCCAAACAGGCCCAGCAACGCAACCTTCATCGTCGTGCCGGCCTCGGGATACAGGGCGGCCAGGGCAAGACGCGCCTCCCTGCCCGCAAGGGAACGGAAGGCCTCCATCGCCGCCGGCTCCAGGACAGCCCCCCCCTCGCGGGCAAGGACCTGCGCTATCACAGGCACGCCGGCCGCGTCTCCATACCGGCCCAGGCCGGCAATGGCGCCACCCTGGATAAGGGTATGCGGCGCCGTTTCCAGAATCTCACGATAGGTGCGCATGGCCGGTTCCCAGCAGCCACCCCGCGCCGCCATGGCATCGGCCAGGCGTAGCCAGCCGTCCCAGGCGTCAAAGGCGCTTTCCGGCGACACCCCCGCGCAAATGCGCCGCGCGTGGGGCGTCAATGCGGGATCACCCGTCCGGGCCAGTGCCCGCAACGCCGCAGCCTGTACGGCCGGGCTTCCCGTTTCCAGCAGGGGCATCAGCCCGGCCGCCTCGCCGCCCGGCTCAAAGGTGGCGATGGAACGCAACAGGGCCATTTTGAACGGATCGTCCGCGGCGCCCAGCCCTTGACACAACGCGCCCAGCGCATTTCGCGTATGCACATGTTCCAGGCAGGCCCGTGCCGGTTCGCGCCACGCCTCTTCCCGGAGCAGCGCCGCCAACACATCCAAAGGATGCGCCTCGGAAGCCACATAGGGCAGCAGACGCAATCCCGCCTCTTTTTGCCGGTCCGACGCCGAGGGCACTACCAGCGCGAAGACCGCGTTCGCGACCCGCGCCTGTTCCTCCATGCCGCCGCGAAATCCGGTTTCGTGGATCACATCTTCCAGGATGCGCATCGCCGTGAACGATACGGCCGGGCTCGGGTCGTCCAGTAAAGGCAGCATCTTCCAGGCCGCGTCCGGCCCGCGTATCGGCAACAGTTGCCTCGCCCGCGCTTGGCGCGGACCGTCATCCCCGCTCAGCACATCGGCAACAAGCATGTCCAGGGTCGGCGCCGACAGGGATGCGGCGGCGGCCACGTTCAACACGAGCAACAGTATCCATAATAGGCTTTTCATGGGGCCTGTTCCTTATCAGATATACCAGGGCGCACGGTACGCCCGGCTTAAATGCTGGTCCGCCTGGGGATCGTTCACAAAACGTTCGGCGTCGCCGTTCCAGTACAGTTTGCGCCGGGTCTTCAGCGCGATTCCGGCCAGCAGCGGCGCGGTAGTGGAACGGACCCCCTGCTCAATATCCGCCTGCGGGCGGCGGCGCGTGCGAATGCAGTCAAAGAAATCATTGTGGTGCGGCGGGTGCGCCCAGCTCTTCTCCGGCTCGCCTATATATTCTTTCATGCCCAGAGAATCGGGTTTCACGACGATCGTGCCCCGGTCCACATACAACGCTCCCTGCTCGCCGTAAAAAGAGATGCCGTATCCTTTGTTCTCGCGCGTATCGCTCAGACGTTGTTCCCAACTGACAATACAACCCGGATATTCAAAGGTCGCTTCCATACAGTCGTAATTGTCCTGGCCGACGCCCAGCCGGTAGCTGCCGCCAAGCGCCTGTACGCTGATGGGACGGTCCTGCCCGATACCCCAATGCACCACATCCAGCAGATGGGTGCCCCAGTTCGTCAGTTGGCCGCCGCGCGCGTAATCGTGCCAGCCCATCCAGCCGCCGAACCGTTCCATGGAAAAGGGGACTTTCGGCGCCGGGCCCAGCCACAGGTCCCAATCCAGGCCGCGCGGCACCTCTTCGTACGTTTCACCGACCCGCCATCCGTTCACCCCCACCCAGGCCGCCGCCGTGGTCACTTTCCCGATACGCCCTTCATGAAGGATGTTCATGGCGCGTTGGAAGATTTCCATGTTCCGCTGCTGGGTGCCCAACTGGACCACGCGCCCGTAGCGGCGTGCCGCGTTGACCATCGCGCGGCCTTCGGCCACCGTGGTGCACGCAGGCTTCTCCACGTAGACATCCTTGCCGGCCTGGCAGCCCAGGATGGTAATCAAAGGATGCCAGTGGTCCGGCGTCGCCACCAGGATGGCGTCCACGTCCTCCCGGTCCAGCACCCGGCGGAAATCCTGATAGGTATCCGGACGGATACCTTTATTGTTATCCAGCCACTCGCGCACCGGCATAAACCTGCCCACGGCGACGTCACACAGGGCAACCAGTTCGCACTGGGGATTCTCGCTCAAGGCCTCCACATGGCGCCTGCCCATGCCTCCCGTGCCGATGACCGCCAGGCGGACCCGTTCGGAGGGCGCTACACGCCGTGCCGCGGAAAGGGCTGCGGATGCGGTCCTGCTTGAGAACAATCCCAGCGCTCCCGCCCCAATGCCAAGGCTGTGGGCGCTGTGTGTCAGAAACTTCCGGCGAGTGAATCGGCGGTGTTTATCGTCCATGGAAACCTCCATTTTCTAAAGTGGCAGAATACCTCGGTACGACAGGACGTTGAGTACCTCATCAAAAGAAGATTTGTATGTTGTTCACGTTTTAACGTTCTCTTTAAGGCTTATGCGCAGCCTGCACGCTAAAGCGCGGACAACATATTTACAGACTTCCCGGCCTCGTCGGAATTGCGTATGGCACTCGTAACAGACAAAAAAAACGGAGCAAAAAGGGACTGATGACGAAATAGCCATGAGTAACCCAAGGATACAGGTTCTTTGCTGACATTGGCTATTTCGTTGTCTGTCCCTTTCTTGCGGCCCATACGAAGAGGACTGTAAAAAAGTGCCAACCTGAATTCCGAAATATAATTATCAAACCCGGTCGAGGTTAGGAAGTCTGACCTGCAGAACATTTCCCGGGTTTTGGGTAGAACCCGCGTCGGAAAACCTAAAGACATATTATGCCTTGATGGAGGTCCATAATAAAAAAGCCTGTCACACGGAAGTGACAGGCGTGGCCATTTTCCTTTATACCCGGCAGAATACCGAAATCAGTACCGATAGGTGTCCGGTTTATAAGGCCCTTCGATAGGCACGCCGAGGTAGGCGGCCTGTTTCTGACTAAGGGATTCCAGTTTTACACCGAGTTTGCCCAGATGGAGCCGCGCGACTTCCTCGTCAAGTTTTTTGGGCAGCGTATAGACCTTGCCTTTTTCGTACTTGGCCGGTTCCGTAAAAAAGGCAATCTGCGCCAGGGTCTGGTTGGTGAAGGAATTGGACATTACAAAAGAAGGATGACCGGTGGCACACCCCAGGTTGACAAGGCGGCCCCGGGCAAGCATGATGATTTCCCTGCCATCAGCGAACACAAACTTGTCCACTTGCGGCTTGATATTCACTTCTTTAATGTCAGGCTGCTTTTCCAGCCAGTTAATATCCACTTCCGAGTCAAAATGCCCGATATTACAGACAATCGCCTGGTCCTTCATAACGCGGAAATGTTCACCCCGTACGACATCACAACAGCCCGAAGCCGTGACAAAAATGTCGCCAATAGGCGCGGCGTCGGCCATGGTCATTACCTGGTAGCCTTCCATGGCGGCCTGCAGCGCACAGATGGGGTCTATCTCCGTAATTATAACGCGGGCGCCGAGTCCACGCATGGCATCCGCGCAGCCTTTGCCCACATCGCCATACCCGGCCACCACCACCACCTTGCCCGCCACCATGATATCCGTGGCCCGCTTGATACCGTCCGCCAGCGATTCGCGGCAACCGTACAAATTGTCGAACTTGGACTTCGTTACGCTGTCATTTACGTTCATCGCCCGCGTGAGCAGCGTCCCGTCACGCATCATATGATATAACCGGTGTACCCCCGTGGTCGTTTCCTCGGACAAGCCAATCCAGTCCTTGGCGACAAGATGCCAATAGCCCGGATCCTTGCCGTGTATTTCGTGCAACAACGTGTCAATCACCTCGATTTCATAATTATCCCGGCAAATCGGCGTCAGCTCACCCGTCTTGTCAAAATGCTCTTCCAGGGCATGGCCGCGATGAATCAGCAGCGTGGCGTCCCCGCCGTCGTCCACAATCATATTCAATGTCTTTCCACCGGGAAAACGCATCGCCTGATAGGTACACCACCAGTACTCCTCCAACGTTTCCCCCTTCCAGGCATAGACGGACACACCCGTCGCCGCAATGGCCGCCGCGGCATGGTCCTGGGTCGAAAAAATGTTGCAGCTCGCCCAGCGCACTTCCGCACCCAGCGCCCGCAGCGTTTCTATAAGTACCGCCGTCTGGATGGTCATATGAAGGGACCCCATGACCCGGGCACCCTTGAGCGGTTGCTGAGACGCATAGCGCTCACGCACCGTCATCAGGCCGGGCATCTCCTTCTCCGCCATTTCAATCTCTTTACGGCCCCATTCGGCAAGGCCCAAATCCGCCACTTTAAATGCCGGCGTTTCATCGGTGTCCGGAATAATCACGTTGGCTGTTGCCATAGATAACGCTCCTTTTTTTTCTGGGGGTGGGGTACGGCACTGCAATGCCTTATAATACCATATCGTACATACCCATTTACAGGCAAGCATTGCCACGGGCCTCAATAAATCCAAGGGAATACGGGCTTTTAGTACCTTTTTAGTCTATAAGAATGCTGCTTCCCTCCGGGCTTAGCCCGCAAGACGCGGCACCTTCTGCGCAGCCTGAAAATTACGGTCCCGGGCTTCGCCGCTCCCCAGAGAGGCAAAAGCATGGGTATTGACGGGAAATTGAGGAAATACTACGAGGAAAACATATTTCGGTTTAGTTGTTGAATACTTGATTTATAGGGCATATATGTCCTATAGGACCTATAATCTGAACAGCCTGCCCCTTGCTTCATCATTTACAGGGGAAGTACAGCCTCATGACGGGTCCGCCCTTGCCTTGCCCGGAAAAAAATGAATAAATTTGCGAATGTAACGTCTAGTGTGGTGTCGGAATAGAAATAATGACTCTTGAAGTAATAGGCCGGATATCCCGTACCAAGGCCGGTGTCCCTGTAGCAATGCACACAGGCACGGTGCTCCGATACGGGCAGTTCTCCCTTTCTTTTAGGGAACCGCGATGATGGTGTATCATACGGACCGGAAAAGGGAAGACTATGCCGGATAAACATCATGAGCCGACAGTTGAAGATATGGAACTGGCGGCCCGGGCACGCGAGGGCGACATGGCCGCGTTTGAAACGCTGGTCCGTCGTTACCGCAATGACGTGTATGCGCTCTGTTATTATTTTACCCGGAACCGGGAAGATGCCTGGGACCTTTCCCAGGAAGTGTTCATCAAAGCGCATCGTGCGTTGCCGGGTTTCCGGGGTGATGCCGGCTTCAAAACCTGGGTGCTTCGCATTGCGGCGAACCAGAGCAAAGACCACCTGAAAAAACGGCGCCTGCAGACCACCCCCTTTGAAGACACGTGGGAGTCCGCCGCCACGGAAGCGGGCCAGACGCCCGCGGAAACCATGGAAGCAAAAGAGATTGGCGCGGCCATTGACGCTGCCGTAAGTCGGCTGCCGCTCAAGCATCGCACGGCATTTATGCTGCGCGAATATGAAGGGCTTTCTTACCAGGAGATGGCCGAAGTCATGCACTGCAGCGTGGGCACCGTGATGAGCCGCCTCTTTCATGCGCGAAAGCGCCTGCAACATATGCTGGAGCCCTTGGGCTTCGCGGAGAATTAAAGATGATGTTTAGTCAAAAAAAGATGAAACAAATCGCCGCCCGCCTGGACGGTGAACCCCAGTACGCGGGACGTCCGGCGCCCACGCGAGAGCCGGCACTGCAAGAATATGAAGCCTCCCTGTTGCAGCTGCGCCGTGCCGCCGCCAGGGTGCCGCGCGCCCCGGAAATCAACGACGCGCACGTTGACGCGTTCATGCAGGGCATACGCGAGGGCATTGAAACACCCGCACCCCGGCTTTCCCGGCTATGGACCATGGCGTCCGTGGCTGCGGCCGCGCTGGTACTGCTCCTTTCCGCCCTGGCCTATCTTGGCACGGGCTCTGAGCCGGTGCGCGCTAACGAAGTCGAATCCGCCTTCACGGAACTGGAAGGCGTAACGGTGAACTTTTACAACAATCCCCAGGGCGTATCCACTGTGCAAGTCACCATGCCGGAGAGCGATTTGTGGTAGGCGCTCCGGCCATCCTCCTCGCCCTGCTGCTGCTCACGGGCGGCGCACCGGACAAGCAGCCGCTTCCGGTGCGGTACTGGGCCATTGAGGCCAGCGCGACCGGCGCGGAGGCGCCCTCTTTCGACGCGGACGCGAAACCGATACGGACGCTCCTGGAAGACCTGCGTTTCGACAACTTCATTACCTTGAAGCATAAAGCCGAAAGCCTCGCACTGCACCAGGAAACCAAGGCGGCGTTGACAGACCGCTACACCATGGGATTGCGCTACGGCGGCCTGGACGCAACCGGGCGGGCGCGGGTTGTCGTGACGGTCATGCTTGTCCCGGAGCAATCCGGCGACCCGCCCCGAAAGGCGGTGGAAACCACCCTGCTGCTCGGGCCCCGGGGCACGGCCCGGGTATGCGGCCTGCGCAGCAAAGACAAGGCTGAAATCATCATTGTGCTCGCCCGTCAATAATCAGGAGCGCCTGTGGTGGCGCGCGGAACATCGTCATGAAACATCCTGCCGCAACGGTTACGGTTGCATTGCTCTGCCTGACTTTAGCGCTGCCGGTTTCCGCCTCTCAACAGCAATCCAGTCCCGAGCTGACGGTGCAGGACGGCGCGCTTCGCGATAGCGCCGGCCGCCAGATTTTTCTTTGGGGCATGAATGTGGGTGAAAAATCAGCATCGCGCCAACACCGCGGCTGGTACGGAAGGCAGGATTTCCAAAACCTGCGCCGCTGGGGGATGAATGCCATCCGCCTGCTCATCTTCTGGTCCGCCATCGAACCGGAACCCGGCCGCTACGATGAAGACTACCTGGCGTCCGTAGATGAAACTGTCGCCCTGGCGCGGGATGCCGGACTGTATGTCATTCTCGATATGCACCAGGATTTGTGGGGCGCGTCCATCCCCGGGGGCAACGGTGCGCCCCCCTGGGCGACACTCGATGACGGACTGCCCCATTTCACGGCGGGTTCGGTTTGGAGCACCGCTTATTACGTGAGCCCCCGGGTACACCGCGTCTTTGACCATTTCTGGAACAACACCCCCGGCCCCGGCGGTATCGGCATCCAGGAACGGTTTGCGCGGATGTGGCGCCACGTGGCCTCGCACTACAAAAACACGCCGCACGTCATCGGGTTCGACCTCATGAACGAGCCGTTCCCCGGCTCATCTATTCAGGACACTATGCCTGCCCTGTGGGAGGTGTTTCCCAAAATCCTGCAGGATGTTTCCACGCCCGCCAGTTGGCAAGCATGGATGAACAGCATCACCGAAAAGCCTTTACCGCCCTGGCTGCTGGAAGCGCTGGATGATCCAGTCCGCCATCGCCAGGTTCTAAAGGCGATACAACCGGTTATGGAGCGCTTTGAACAGGAGCGGCTCATGCCCATGTACCGGCGGGTCCATGCGGCCATCCGGGAAGTGCACCCCTCCGCCATTCTTTTTCTCGAGCCTTGTGTGCTTGCCAATATAGGCGTGCCGACCGCCATTGAGGCCCTGTGCAATGCCGCGGGTGAACGCGACCCGCTCCAGGCGTATCTGCCGCACGCCTACGATATTGTTACCGATACCAGCCTTTCCCCTCAGCCCAGCGAGAACCGATTGAACATGATCGTGGAACAAAAACACCATGACGCCGAACGCTTGGGCATGCCTATACTCATCGGGGAATGGGGCGCGTATTACGGAGCGCCGGAAACCCGGGATGCCGCCAGGATGATGCACCGCCTGCTTGCGCAACACACCTCCGGCGCCTTTTATTGGGACTATCACAGGAATATCGAGCAGGCGCCTTACTTTGAGATCCTCGCCCGGCCCGCCCCGCTGGCGCTCGCGGGCGCCCTGGATTCCTGGACCTTCAGCCCCGAGTCCGCCACCTTCCAATGTGTCTGGCAAAACAACCCCGGGCCCGCCGCGGAAAGCCGCTTTGCCCTGCCTGCTTTCTGGCCCGCCGAAACGATGGCAATGCGCGTTGAACCGGCAGAACTCATCGCCCGGATTGAAACCGACCCGCACAACAGCGCCGTGAGAACCGTCACGGTAACCAACCCCGGCGCTTCGGGAAGGGCCACGCTCACCCTCGCCCTGCCGCAGTCCACGTTGCCCTGAGGAACATCCGCTTGCATAAACAGCACAAGGACAGGGATAATCTCAAAAAAATACACAGCGGAGTTCTGCCATGAATGAAGATATGTTAAGAATGATTCTGAAGCGCGCGGTCACAAGTGCCCGGGCGCCGGGGGCGGTGGCATGCATAGGCCGGGGAGACCAGCGCCTGTTCCTGGGCGCCGCGGACTATCGCGCCCTGGTGCCCGCCCCGGAACCGGCAACCGCCGATACAATATATGATTTGGCGTCCCTGACCAAGGTGGTCGCCACTACCACCGCCGTGATGTTGCTGCGGGACCGGGGAGTACTCCAACTGGATCAGCCCGTATCCGCGTTCATTCCGCTGCCCGGCCTGAACAACATTACCTTGCGCCATCTGCTGACACATACGTCCGGATTGGCGTCGTGGTACGCGTGGCACACGGAACTCTCCGGAAGATTGCAGTATATCGAGCGTATCGCCGCGACGCCGCCCGCAGCGCCTCCGGGTACCATCCGCACCTACTCCGACCTGGGATTCATCCTGCTGGCAAGGGTAGTCGAACAGGCCGCCCAGGATACCTTCGACGCCTTCTGTAAAAAACACATTTTCACGCCCCTGGGCATGAACAACACGACCTTCAACCCGCCCGAAGAACTGCGACCCCGCTGTGCGCCCACGGAGCAGAGCGAGTGGCGCGGGCGCCTGTTGCGCGGAGAAGTACATGACGACAATGCCTTCGCCCAGGGCGGTGTTTCCGGACATGCCGGACTGTTCAGTACGGCGGAAGATTTGGAGCGGTTCTGCCGCGCCCTCATGGAGGGCCGCATCCTCGCCCCGGAGACCGTGGACGAAATGACGCGCCCGGGCCAGGTGCCGTACTATCCATGGCAGGGATTGGGATGGTGGCTGGACCCCTGGACCTCGGGCGCCAACGGCTTTCTGCCGTCACGTACCGCCATAGGGCACACGGGATGGACGGGGACCTGCATCTGGATGGACCGCGCCGACAAGTTCTATACCATCCTGCTATCCAATACCTGCCATCCCGATAAGAGCGGGCGCAACAATAAGGAACTGCGCAGCCGCTTTTATACGGGTCTCGCCGCCGGCTTCTATCCGGATGCCACCAATGCCCATACGGGCCTGGACAAGGCATTGCAGGACCAGTTCGAAAATCTCCGGGGAAAACGACTGGCGCTGCTAAGCAATACAGCTGCCCTGGACCAGACCGGCCGGCCCATTCTGGAAACCTTCGCACTAAATCCCCATATACAGATGCGATACATTTTCAGTCCGGAACACGGCTTCGGGGGTACCGCGGAAGCCGGCGCGGCCGTGTCTTCACAAGGCGGAAAGACCCCCGTCATCAGCCTGTACGGGGAACGCAAACAACCCTCGCCGGAAGAACTCAAGAACATCGACCTGTTTATCGTGGACCTTCCCGATATCGGTGCGCGGTACTACACCTATATGGCCACCATGAAAGACTGCATGGCGGCCTGCGCAACCCACAACGTGCCCATGCTGGTCCTGGACCGGCCCAATCCTGTGGGGGGCGCAATCCTTGAAGGGCCCCTGGCGCAGCAATACGGGTCGGCCGTGTGCTGCGCGCCCATCCCCGTCCGGCACGGCATGACACTGGGAGAGCTCGCCCTGTACTTCAAACGGCTTTTCTTTGCGGAGACCTCCCTGCAGATTGAGGTCAACACCGCCGAGAACTGGTGGCGGGAACTGCAGTTCGACGCCTGCGCGCTGCCCTGGGCGCCGCCCTCCCCCAATATTCCCACTCCGGAAACGGCGTTGATGTATATCGGTACCTGCCTCTTTGAGGGCCTGAACATGAACGAAGGCCGGGGCACCAAAACACCCTTCCTGGTATGCGGCGCGCCTTGGCTGAATCCCGTCAAGGTGTTGAAACAAGTCAGCGAAAAGGCGCGGGCCGGCATCGTACTCAAGCCCGTTATCTACATCCCCAAATCCATTCCGGGCAAGGCATCCAATCCCGATTACCGTGACAGTTTATGCCAGGGAATCACGTTCAACATCACCGATGCCCGCCTGGCGCGGCCCTTCACCACAGCAGTCACGCTGATTTGCGCCATTCATCAATGCCACCCCGAACTCAAATGGGATCCCGTCTTCGACATCCTCGCCGGCGGCCCCTGGCTGCGGGAACAAATCCAGGCGGGTCGCGACGCAAAAGATATCATTGAACATATTCAGGGGGACCTGGCGGCATTCGATGCGCAACGTCCCCGGCTCTATGCCTCCCTGGAAGAACGCGCCCGGGCTCAGGGCTGATAGGTGTCGCGAACCACGTAGAGATATTCCGCCAGCGCGCGATACATCCAGGCCACGCCCCAGCGCGGGAATACCATGCGCGATTAGAAAAACGGATACTTGCTGGCGGAGTTCTGGGGACAGCACTCTTAATTATGTTACATATGAAACTATATATGCATATATTACCATTTCAAACATAATTTAAGTATACTGTCCCCAGAACTCCCCCGCTAATTTTTCCGCTGCAAGGGTAGGTCCAAGGTCATGAGGTTTGTAATACTTGCGATAGCACTGCAACACCCGTTCGCGAAACGACGCCGAATACGAACGATTCGAAATAACCCCGCGACGACGATGAATAAGCCCTGAGTCCCCTTCAGTTACAAAACGCCCATAGACACGAAGCGTCTGGCGATAACCTAAACAAAGCCGAGCCGAGGCCTCTACAAGTGTTATGCGTTTGGACTTGCCTAATTCCAAGACCGTCTTACGATACAGTTCTTTCCGACTTATCAGCAAATGTCCTTTCATAATAAACTCTCCTGTTGGAGAGTCTATAGTATGACATTTCTAACGAGTTTAACATGTGACATTTTCAAAGAGTCGCGACATGGTGACCTTGGAAGTGTTGACATTTTGGAACAGTTCTGATACACTTAATTTGTCCGGTCGATCGATTGGGGCGACGGGCGCTGTGTGCGTTACGACCCCAGCAAGGGCCGGACTTTCTTTTTCCAATACTACAACTTCAATTCTTAAAGAATGCATCTTTGGCCCGTGCTTAAACTTTGCAAGTGCGTTCCAAAATACAATTTTGGAACGAGTTGAAATAGGGCCATGAATGGCTGCTCTGAAATTGTATTTTACTGGGAGCGCCGGCATCCCTGCCGGCCAAGCGCGGCAAGACGGCCATGCACGTTGATTCAGCCGGCAGGGATGCCGGCGCTCCCAGTAAAATACAATTTCATCGTTCACGGAGGAGGCAAAGCCTCATGGTTGGCTGTCCCCAGAACTCACCCTCGATGCGGAACGGCCCCGGCTGCATGCAACCCTGGGAGAACGCGCCCGGGCTCAGGGCTGATATTTATCTCGAACCACGTAGAGATATTCCGCCAGCGCGCGATACATCCAGGCCACGCCCCAGCGCGGGAATACCATGCGCGATTTGAAAAACGGATACTTGCGGTGCCAGGGGGCGCCGTCGCGGGGGTTGCGCAGATGGTAATGGCTCCAGCGCAGGACCAGCACGGCCTTCGCGAGCGCGCCGGGCAGGGACGGCGACAACACGCTGTTGCAAAGCACGCCTTCAGCACAGGCATGAATGTCTACCGGCCACCTGCCGCCGCCGTTCACGGGCATGCCGCTGGGCAGGACAAGGTTCTTATAATACTGGTACCCCGCCCGCAGGGCCTCAAGCGTGACGGTGGAAGGCGCCGCCGTGTGAATGCCGTGCAGCGACCGCAATACGAAGCCCGTGTGATGATGGTCCACCAGCCGCATTAGCGCGGGTTCATACGGTTCGTCCTCGTCACAGACGCCGTAAGGCCAGGCACCGTCCTCCCTCTGCGCCGACAGGCTGAACTCCAGCGCGGGCTGCACTTCCGGCAACGCTTCGGCGTCACCGGTACGCGCCGCCGTCCGCAGGATATGTTCCACCGCCAGCAAATTGGCGTTGTGCACGCGCCGCAGGTCACTGAGGGAATAGGCAAAGCACCATTCCCGCCCGCCCCGACTGACACGCGGGACATCGCCAAGCAAGAATGCGGACACGCCGATAGCCGTGTCAAGATAGCGGCGGTCATTGCTAATCTTATGGGCGAGCAGGAACGCTTCCCCCGCGATGGCGCACACCACGATAACCGGCGTCCGGGCGGGACAGTCCAGCCCGGCGGCCCGTACCGGAAAGGGGTAGCCCCAGCAGGGGCCTCGGTATCCTTCAACGGCCAAGGCCTCCAGCCGTTTCAGGCCGTCCAGGCCGTTATCGAGATGCACCGCATCGCCCGTTATCTGAAACAGGCGTAGGTCGCCCAGCGCCACCAGGGCGATCGCCTTGGGATTCAAGGAAGGCCGTACCCGCAGCGCGCGGCGCGACAGGGTGGGAAACAGGTCGCATAGCGCGGTGCTCCCCTTGCGGAGCAACGGTTGACGCTGGAGGGCACGTATCCGGGGATGCGCCTTGATATCAAAAGGATCATACCCTTCAAGGCCGTACTTCGCAATCCACCGGTGCAATTGCACGATCCATTCCTGTGCAAGATGAATATCACGGTTATTGGTCAATCGCAGCGGCATATCAGGTATCTTTCATGGGGCGGCCGGCGTCTTCGAGGACTTTTTTAAAAACCGGGTACCATGCCGTAATCGAAAATTGCGCTTCAATATACCGCCGCGCGGCGCGTCCCATCCGTTCCCGGAGGCCCGCGTCCGCAATCAGGCGTTCCAGGCGGTCCCCCCATTCCTCCGGCGTGTCGGCAAGAAATCCCGTTGCCCCATCCTCCACCACATCCCGGTTCATGCCCACAGGAGACAACACCACCGGCGTACCCACACCCATGTACTGCAGCGCCTTGAAGGCGCACTTGCCCCGCGCCCGGGGCGTATCCTCCAGCGGCATCAGCCCGATGTCGGCCTCGGTGAGATAGGCGATTTCCTCGTTCATGGTCCACCTGCGGTTGCGTATGGAAATGCCCGGGTAGTGATAGGCTTTTGCCGTGGATATCATCAATTCCAGGGGATAGCTTTCGGACAGTGATTTTATGACAGGCGCGATGCGGTCCAGGTAGCCGAGATTGTCGCTGAGCCCCGTCCAGCCCAGCATCACGGGCCTTTGCGGACCCGCATCATAGTCCTTCTGCCGGTGCAGGTCCATATCGATGCACGTGGGAATAACCGTGGCGGGACATCCCGCCCGCTCCACATAAGCCTTGATCACCTCATTGCCCGCCACGGCATGGCGGCACCATTTCGCCAGTTTCACGGTCCAGCCAAAATCCATGAAACGAACAAAGGGACTGTGTACAAAGGCCGGGCGCTCCCAGATCGCGTCATCGAGATCCATCACCAGGTGTTTATTGAGGCGATGGATGATGCGCTCCAGCACGGGAGGCCCATACGGAAAGACCGGCCCCCGGAAGAAAACCACATCCGCACCGGGCACATGGCGCAGCTGGAAAAGGCGCCGCAACAGCACCCAGAACAAGTAAGCCAGTTTGCCGGCGCGGCCCGGGGATTCATACAGCCGCTCTTTCGTCCGGACCGAGGCGGGCGTACACACCACGCACGTATGTCCCTCCGCTTCGAGCAGGCGCGCGAAGGAATCAATGCGGTAGCGTATCGCCGCTATCTTGCGGGTTTCACAGGCAAAAAAAACTATCTTCATCGAAAAAAGCCGCCGCTTCCCGGGGGGATATCCCCTTTAATACCGAACCCTGTCGATGGATATACTGATGCAACGCCCCTATTATGTCCGGTCCCTTCCATCCGGCGCAAGCCGATAGACACGCAGGTGAAATCGTGAGCATAACCAAAACGGAATGACAACACGCCCGGAGCGTGTCGCCGCTTGCCTGTTGTCGTCTCAAAAGATTGATTCCCCTCCCCGTAGTGACAGTACAATGGCCTGTAGAGGCTGGCGGTCCGGCGCGGACACGCTGTTGGGCTCCGTGCCCCCCGTCATGCGTGCGGACAAAACCCGAGTGTCCGGGACGGCGGTTGACCGCCGGAAAGTGAGGATGCCATGCTGGACGTAACGGTCCTTGGAATCACCCAATTGCAGGGAAGCGGTTTCCCGGCGGTGCTGCTGCGCCATGAGGACCGCGTGCTGATCATCAGCATCGGCCTGCCCGAAGCAACCGCCATTCAGTTCGCGTTGCTGGGCGAGAAACCGCCGCGCCCCATGACCCATGACCTGATCTGCAATCTGTTAACGGGATTGCGGGGGAAGATGAATTCGGTCGCCATTTATAAATTGGAGGACCAGACCTTTTTCGCATACCTGAATTTGGAACAGCTGGACGAACAGGGTTTGCTGGATCAGGCGCTCCGGATTGACGCGCGGCCAAGTGATGCCATCGCCATCGCGCTGCGCGTGGGTTGCCCCATCCAGGTCAGCGAGGCGGTCATGGATGAGGCCGGTCATGACGCCGCATTACTGCGGCCCCTTTCGGAAGAAAAGGAAGAAGAAGAAGAAGACACCGACACCGAATTCGGTTCCGAGGAGGATGAAGACTTGCCGGAATGACCGACGGCCGCACCACCGCCTCAGGCGCAACAAGTTGCAGCACTATAGACAAAGAAAAATAAAGGGAAAGCAAAAAACGCCTGTATCAACCTATTTCGCCTTCCCTAATAAACAGCCGTAAACACGGCCATTCCGGTTTTTTCGCGATCGCCGGCTCGTGTCGAAGAACGGTACTGGACAACGCGAAAAATACCGGAATCCAGATTGGGCCCGCTGTAATGAATACCCGGTTTCCTTCTCGAAAAACACAACGAATGCAGCCAATCCCGCATCC